>NZ_JBICHO010000279.1:0-13476 GCF_043100905.1 Rhodopirellula sp. JB055
GGTACTGAACAATCCGGCCAGCAACATCAGCGAGGCGCCTTTGCAGATGAAAAGCAACTGCGGAACGCTCGTGATCGATGACTTTGGTCGCCAAAAAATGTCCGTCGACCAACTGCTCAATCGCTGGATCATCCCACTGGAAAAACGCTATGACTTTTTGAACATGGCGTCCGGCAAGAAGATCCAAGTCCCGTTCGACCAACTCGTCATCTTCAGCACCAACCTCGAACCCAAGGATTTGGTCGACGACGCGTTTCTACGCCGAATCCCTTATAAGATTGAGGTCGAGAACCCACCGGAATCCGACTTCCGCAAGCTATTTGAAATCATGTGCAAGGTCACGAAAATTCCTTATAACGCGGAAGCCATCGACTACTTGGTCAAGACTCATTACTTGGCCGTTGACCGCCCATTTCGCAATTGCCAACCGCGAGATTTGTTGCTTCAGGTACGCAACTACTGCCTCTACAACAACCTCGAGGTGGAACTCAAGAAAGAATACTTTGATTTTGCCTGCGACAACTACTTCTCGGTGATGTAGTTCGCCCGCCGCTCGCTGAACGATTCCCCCGACGAGCGGAAGGAACACCGGAAACACCATCCTGGTTTGGCGGCGGCTCGTTCGCCAGTACACTCGTTCGCCGGTACAATGGGCCGCTCCCTCCTGTCGCTCATTTCCCGATGAGTCCCGCCCTCCATTCGGTGTTCCATCATGTCCCTTGCTTCCCTGCTGCTGATGCTCGAATCTTCTTTCTGCCGCAACGCTAACCGTTTAAGACAAAAGCCCAGCGTTTGCCACGTGTTCGCACTTCTCCTTCTCGCTCTGCCGACGAGTGCTCACTTGGCGTCCGCCGCCGAGGAAGCCTCCGCAGAAGCCAATGCGATCCGCATGGCGGTGAACGAAGAGGGTCTGGTGGTGGACTTTGAACGAGACATTGCCCCGATCTTTCGAGAGCACTGCTTGCAATGCCACGGTGCGGAAGAAGCCAAAGCCGATTTTCGCGTCGATGAACGAGACACGGTCTTTGACTATGTCTATGGAGAAGACCTGGAATCGAGCTCGATGTACATCGACTATCTGATCAGCGAAGACGATGACATGCTGATGCCTCCTCGAACTCATGGCGGCCCTCTCTCACCAGCCGAACTGGCTTTGATTCGAATCTGGATCGAAGAGGGCGCGAACTGGCCGGACGATGCTCATGTTGTCCAACCCGAACTGGATGGCTCGGGACAACCCATTGAACTTGCTGATGGCATCCGGAAAGGAATCGACCCGACCGAAGCTGGACTGCCGGCACGTGTGTGGTCGTTCCAAGGTTTCCTTCACCCCGCGACCGTCCACTTCCCCATCGCCCTGTTCTTGGTCGGCGGGTTGTTTGTTGTGCTGGGTTGGAAATGGCCCGCCTTGGGTGCTCAAGTCCCGTTGGTTTGCTTATTGCTCGGCGCGGCGACTGCGATTGTGGCGACGATGATGGGTTGGTCATTCGCGGTCGAAAAAGGCTACGGCTCTTGGACCAAAATCAACTTGGATTCCGAGCTTTTCTGGCATCGCTGGTCAGCCATCATTGTGACAGTCCTCTCCAGCATCTTCGCCATCATCGCTTTGAAATCCCTGCGAGGCGGCGACGAAGCGGGCAACCAACGCCTGACAAAGGTCTGGAAAATTGGCTTGCTGGTGGTCGCTGGCATGGTCGGTGCAGTGGGACATCAAGGCGGCGAGCTGACCTACGGAAAAGACTTTTACCCCAAAGCGATCAGCATTTTGCTGGGCCAACCATGGCCTCCGGAAGAGACCGCTGAAACGTCGCCAGAGGCCGTTCCCTCGGAGTCGTCGCCCTCAGAGACTTCGCCCGAAACCACCGAAGACGCCATCCCGCCCGACGCGACCGCCCGAGCTGACAAGCTCGATTTCATTGACGCAATTCCGTTCACATCATCTTCATTGCGAGTTTGACGTTGTCCCACGACCCCGCGCCCAGTCAGTCCGTCGGCAAACGCCCTTCCACTAGCTCCAAGACCGCGTCTCGCCGGAAAGTGGTCGACTCGGTCGCGGATGCTCCCCGGTTCATCAACCGCGAATTGGGCTGGCTGGAATTCAACGCGCGCGTTCTGGATCAAGCGGACGATCCGTCGGTCCGATTGCTGGAACGCGCCAAATTCCTGGCGATCACCGGTTCCAACTTGGACGAGTTCATGATGGTCCGCGTGGGCAGCCTGAAACTGCAAGCGATGGGCGGAGGTGGACGACGCGACCCATCTGGGCGCACCGCCACCGAACAGTTGCAGGCGGTTTCGAAACGCTGCCAGGCTCACGTTGATCGACAGTATCAGTTGCTTCGAAACGAACTGCTGCCGCTACTCAGCGAGCATCACATCAACCAAATCGACCCTGACAACTGCAGCAACCGCTTGCTTGCCGCCGCCGAACGGCATTTTCGCGGCGACGTGCTCGCGGTGCTTTCGCCCCAAGCCCTTCACGACCGACGCTTTCCCATGCTGCCAGGGCTGGGGATCCATCTTTGTGTCCAACTGAGCCCTGGCGATGAGATTGGTCCCCAACCGACCCCCGGGCCGACCGAAACCCTCGACAAGCGAGTGGTTTCAAACCAGAAACAACTCGATGCGTCGAAGGACGCAGCCTCAGGCGATTCGAATTCATCGGAAGCCGAAAACGAACCTCCAGAAACACAATTCGCCGTCATCCCGCTGGGACGCACCTTGGGACGTGTGATTCCGCTGCCGATCGAGAAGGCTCCGATCGACAACAAGACTTCATCGAAAGACGGTGCCGACGATTCGCCCACGGAATCCGGTTACGCCTATGCGTTGCTAGAGGATTTGGTGTCGCACTTTGTTGACGAGTTCTTTCCTGGACGCGAGGTGATTCAGTGCAAACCGTTTCGGATCACCCGCAACGCTGACATCGAGCTTCGCGAAGACGGCGCAGGTGACTTGCTCGGCGGCATGGAAGAGGTCCTCGAAAGCCGACGTTTGTCCGACGTGGTTCGGCTGGAAATCGATGCCAACGCGAATTCGGAGATTCGGGACTACCTCATCAAGAGCTTCGAAGTTGACCCGCAGTTTGTCTTTGACATCGATGGCCCGCTGGACCTGACCTATTTGTTCGCGCTGCATGGACTGAAGGGAATGAACTCGCTTCGTGACGAGGAATGGCCCCCACAACGCAGCCCGAGGATCAATCCCGCCGAGTCCATGTTCACATCGATCTCGGAGGGAGACATCATGCTGATGCACCCCTACGAGTCCTTTGATCCGGTGGTGCGATTACTGGAAGAAGCCTCGGTGGACCCGGATGTCCTGGCCGTCAAACAAATCCTGTATCGAACCAGTCGCAACAGTCCGATCGTGGCCGCTCTGATGCGAGCGGCGGAACGTGGCAAGTACGTCACCGCCATCGTGGAACTGAAAGCCCGCTTTGACGAAGCCCGCAATATCGAATGGGCTCGCGAAATGGAACAGGCCGGCGTGCAGGTCATCTACGGAATCCGCGGTCTCAAAACACACGCCAAAGTGTGCATCATTGTCCGCCGTGAACCTCAGGGACTGGTTCGCTACGTTCACTTTGGCACGGGCAACTACAACGAAGTCACCGCCAACTTGTACGGCGACATCTCTTTGCTGACCTGCGACGAGATCCTGGGCACCGATGCAACGATGTTTTTCAACGCCGTCACGGGAGCCAGCCAGCCGCAGCCGCTGCAACAACTCGGCATGGCACCGCTGACGCTTCGACGCCAAATCTTGGATCTGATCCAAGGCGAAACCGAACGCTCCCGTCAGGGGCAAAAAGGTGAAATCATCGCCAAAATGAACGCCTTGGTGGACACCGAAGTCATCGATGCGCTGTACCTGGCCAGCCAAGCGGGCGTGAAGATTCGCCTGAACGTGCGTGGCGTTTGCTGCTTGCGACCGGGCGTGCCAGGAATGAGCGAAACGATCGAGGTCGTTTCCATTGTCGACCGCTTCCTGGAACACGCACGGACGTTTTATTTCCGTCACGGTGGCGATCACGAGATGTTCATCAGCAGCGCCGACTGGATGCCTCGTAATTTGGACCGCCGCGTGGAACTTTTGGTTCCCGTCATCGACCCGAATGCACGCAAACGTCTTCGCGAAACGCTGCAACTGTATTTCCGCGACAATCAAAACGCTTGGCGGATGCAGCCCGACGGGAGCTACCAGCGTTTGAGCCCGCAAAAAAATCAGACACCCATGCGGGTCCAAGAGACACTGTATCATCAGGTGGTCGAAAATCGAGACGCGGCCAGACAGGACTCGCAATCGACTTTCGAAACGCATCGTCCTGATTGATCCCGTCTCTGATTGACACAGCGAATGTCTGCTCCTGAACCGATCATCACGCCCACCCCGTCGATCCAACCGGTCATTCGCAGTCGTGTGCTGCCTCGGATTTCCTTCCGGATGATGATGGCGCTCACCGCCGCGGCTGCGGTCCTGGCAGCGATCACTCGAGCGGCAGGCAACGGAGCCGTCTTTGCCAAAGCCGCACTCGCAGTCGTGGGCGTGTTCGCCGCCTTTTTCGCGATGGCCGCCGGTGCATTCCTGGTTTCGTGGCTGGTCGCTCGTTTGACCATCGGTCGCGTCGACCAATCTCGCCAAGGCAGCCCGTTCGCCAAAGATGAATTGCCGCCGCAGTTGCTCAAGCCTCGGGAGAAAGAACTATGACTCGCTCGACGCTCGCTGTTGGCCTCACCGCCGCACTGCTGTTGATGGCCACCGCCTGCCCCGACGCCTGGGGGCAATCTCGCGCTGCCACTCAAAGCATTTGGATCAACGATGGCAACAACGCGACCTCCTTCCCCCGTGGTCGAGCCAATCGGCTGGGGTACCAGATCAACGTTCGTCTTTCCGCGCCGGACATCCCTGAAACTCAGCGAGTTGAGATTGAATTCATCTCGACAGGTGGCCCGACGACGGCGGATCACAACTTCACTTTGCTGCTGACCCCACGCGGCATCGGACACAGCCCACCGCAATCCGCTTTGGAAGTGGAACTCCCATTCCAAATCCCAGAACAGACCACCCAGCAAACGATCGTCCGGCATCTCCCCAAGACCTCTTACGGAGACGCTTACGAAGTTTCGATCCTGGACAACGGACAACCCATCACGAAAGCCCCCAACGAAATCGGCAAGCCCCTCCAGCCATACACGGTGGTCGAAAAAGGTCTCCGCGACGAACTGCGATGGCGGTTGATCTGGATTGACTCTGACCAAGACGAGAGCGTCCGCGAACCATCTTTACAATCGCTGGTCGAATCAACGTTCGACATGCAGTGGGACGCTGATGTGTTTCAACCCGAACAACTCCGTGTCAATGAAGCCGGCCAAGTCAATGAACCGTTTGTTGCCGTCCAATCACATACGCCCGATGAACTGCCTCTCGATTGGCGATCGTGGCTCCCGTTTGACGCCGTAGTGATTCACCGACAGGACTATTTGCGATTCCAATCTGAAAAACCACCGTGGTGGAAACCGTTCACGCAGTGGATCCATGGCGGCGGCGTGGTGCTGATCCGTGGAACTCAACCGGATGAGGTGAACGACACCCAGCAGATCAGCGACTCCGCCTCGACGTTGGATGCGCCCACCATCGACGCCCTCGCCAAATCCGCTCAGCAAATGCTTCGCACCGGCGCAGCAGAGATGTCGCGGAACTGGGCCCAAATCAATGCGATCAACCAGCAAATCAACGTCATGGATGAGGCGACTCGACAAAGCCTGGAAGCCATCGAAAACTTCCGCCGTTCATTCGCCAGCTCCGATGGCAACCAATCCCAAGCCACCCGGCTTGGCACAGCAAAAGGCATGCAGGTGTTTCCCGTCGAGGCAGGAGTCCTCGTCCAACTGCCCGCTCACGGAAACGATGAGCCCATCGGCGTCTTGGATTGGCGAACAACGAAATCCATCCTTGGATTCCACGCCCTTCGGACACTCCGCCGTGGCGCCGATCCCATGATCGGCACCCAGCGTTTCTTTGAATGGATGATTCCCGGTGTCTCGCAACCTCCGGTTTACACCTTCATGGGATTCCTGGGGCTGTTTGTGGTCTTGGTCGGACCGGTGGCTTACAGGAAAACGACCCGAAGCGGACGCAGCTACCTGATGTTTCTGATCGCTCCCGTGCTCGCCGTTGCAACCACCGTTGCGATGATGGGATACGGAATCATCGCTGATGGATTCGGCACTCGTCTGCGCGCCCGACAAATCACCTGGGTCAACTCCAATGGCGATGCCATGTCCCGAACACGCTCGACCTATTTCGCCGGCATTCGTCCCTCCAACGGTTTGCAATTCCCAGCCAACGCGTCCGTGACACTGCTTCTGGATAACGAAG
Source organism: Rhodopirellula sp. JB055 (assembly GCF_043100905.1). Taxonomy (NCBI): domain Bacteria; kingdom Pseudomonadati; phylum Planctomycetota; class Planctomycetia; order Pirellulales; family Pirellulaceae; genus Rhodopirellula; species Rhodopirellula sp. JB055. The sequence goes on from NZ_JBICHO010000279.1 coordinate 6,382, forward strand.
AAACAAGCTGGGAAGACCGAATCAACCAGCGTTTCGCCCCACGCGGAAAGGTCACGGTCACCGAAGAAGAAATTCGCTTCTCCAGTCGCCTGTTACCCAGCCGCCAACAACGCCAATTTGTGGCTGAACAACCTCGCGACCAGTTTGGCACCGTCCGCATCACAGAATCCGAATCAGATGCTGTCAAACGAGTCAGCGTCATGCTTCAGAACGACTGCGAACTGAACCTGCAAAACGTTTTGGTCCGTGACCAAGATGGTCTGTTCTTCCAAGCCGAGAACCTGAAGCCAGGCCAATCCGCTCGCGCCAAACTGGTCTCCTCTCTCGATGCATCCAAGCTGCTCGGCGATTGGTACAAAAGCCAATGGCTGGTGAACTCCAAAACGAATCGCCAATCCGATTCCGGCAGTGGCGAAATGCGCCGCCGCATGATGACGGAAACATTCGACGTCATCAACAAAATCCGATCGACACTCGCGCTAACCGCCGCCCCCACCGACGGTGTGTTTGAATACGAACTTCAACAGCGAATGCAGTTGGGAAAATCACTTCCCAACAACTCTTACATTGCACTCGCTGATCTGTCCGACGACGTCCCGGCAATCGATGGGATCTCCATCGAAAACAGCATCCACTTCGTGATGGGAGACATGCCATGAGCACGACCTCGCAAAACTCCCAACCCGCGACATCATCCGCTAGCACGGCAACGAACAATCACCGTTCCACCGGAGTCCACATGGGCACCGCCGATTGCATCGAACTTCGCCGACTGCATCGTTATTTTGGCAAGACGCACGCTGTGCATGACATTTCGTTCTCGGTTCGTCGAGGACATGTGTTTGGCTACATCGGCCCCAACGGTGCCGGTAAAACCACATCGATGCGAATCCTCGCGACACTTGACCTGCCCAGCTTTGGCGATGCGTTTGTCGATGGATTCTCCGTCGTCAATGACCCGGAACTTGTCCGCAGTCGATTGGGATTCATGCCCGACAGTTTCGGCACCTACCGAGACGTCAACTGCGAAGAATACCTGGACTTCTTCGCGCGAGCCTACGGTTTGACTGGTCGCAACCGCACACGTCGTTTGCGAGAAGTGCTGGAGTTCACCGGCACGGTGGGCATGAAAGACAAACCGATTCGAGGCCTGAGCAAAGGCATGAAGCAACGCCTTTGTCTCGGCCGAGCTTTGGTGCACGATCCAGCCGTTTTGATCCTCGATGAACCGGCTGCCGGATTGGACCCGCGAGCCCGAATTCAGTTGAGACAAATGATTCGCCAATTGGCCAATCGCGGAAAAACGGTCTTGATCAGCAGCCACATCCTGACTGAACTGGCCGAGATGTGCGACAGCGTTGGCATCATCGAACAAGGCCAACTGCTGGCCACCGGCAGCGTCGAAGATATCCAACGACAACGCGCCCAACACCGCGAACTCACCCTTCGAGTGCTCGAGCGAGCAGGCGAAGCGGGGGACTTGATCCGCAAGCATCTCGCAGAACAATCCTCCCCACCCCAAACATCCAATCACAATGGTGCCTCCGGCGAAACCGAATCAGCCAACACCAGCGATCACTCCCTGCCACCCGCATCCCAAGTTGTCGTCGACGGCGAACTGGTGCGATTCGAGTTCGAAGGGGACGCACGTGATCAAGCCAATTTGGTTGCCTGGTTGGTTGGACAAGGCTTTCTCATCGCCGAAGTCGCCGCGCATAAAAAGAGCCTCGAGGATGTCTTCCTCCAGGTCACCGAAGGTCTGGTTCAATGAGCGATTTCTTTACACCACCCAAACCCGTCACCCCCCTGCCCTCCCCCGAAGTCACCGCTCGACAAAGCGAAGAGTTCGCCGCGAGACTTCGCAAACGTGCCAAACACCTTCGCCGCTGGCCAACCAAACAAGGCGTCACCTGTTTCCGGTTGTACGAACGCGATGTCCCGGAAGTCCCGCTGGTCGTCGATCGCTACGAAGACCATTTGCACATCGGCGAGTTTGAACGCCCCCACGACCGCAGTGATGACGAACATGTCGTGTGGCTAGAACACATGGTGAAGGTCGCTGCCAAGACTCTGGAGGTGCCGCGTTCCAAGGTGTTCTTCAAGCAGCGCAAACGACAACGAGGAAATTCACAACACGAAACCGTCGCCAGCCGCCACTACCAAATCGAAGCCCACGAAGGCGGACTGAAATTCCAAGTCAACTTGTCGGACTACATCGACACCGGCTTGTTCCTGGATCATCGCATCACACGATCAATGGTTCGTAACGAGGTCGCTGGCAAACGCTTTCTCAACCTCTTCGCTTACACCGGCTCCTTCACCGTTTACGCGGCCGATGGTGGCGCGGCATCCACCACCACTGTGGATCTGTCGAATACCTACCTGACCTGGGCAAAAGAGAACATGCGTCTGAATGGGTTTGAAGGCGACTCGCATGAATTCATCGCCGAAGACGCAATGGCGTTCATCAAAAACCTTCCTGCCACCGCCGTATTCGATGTGGCCGTCGTTGACCCTCCTACTTTCAGCAACAGCAAACGCACCCAAAAAGACTGGGTTGTGCGAGACGACTACAAGGATCTGCTCAAGCAAACTCTGAAACACATCGCTCGAGATGGCGTCATTTACTTCTCGACGAATTTCCGACAATTCCAGATGGACGAATCCGCTTTCCCCGGTGCCAAAGTCCACGAAATCAGCCGGCAAACCGTCCCGGAAGACTTCCGCAATCGACGCATTCACCGGTGCTGGCGAATCACTCGAACAGGCTGACAAGGACTGTCACCGAGACGAGTAGTCTTCGCCCCCATCCTTGGTCACCAAGGACTCCAAAAGTCCGACCTCGATGGAGTTGGTGATGAACTGCACGGCCCCATCGCCCATCACGACGTGCCCACCACCCTGGTGAGAATCATACTCAGATCGCTCCAACAAGGTTGGCAGGTCGATGTCCTCCGGGCTCATCCAGTGGACCTCGTTTTCATGTTCGGTTTCAACCAACAAAATCGTGCTGGCCAAACCATCGGTCGCCTGAGCAAACTTGGTCGGAATCGCGCCCTCGAACATGCCCGACGAATCCACGACCGCAACGTAAGTCGTCATCAATGGATCGCCCACTTTGGAAGGACAGACATAGGCGGACACCACCGTGGATGCCACCACGGCGTTCTCGGGGGCATCCCACGGTTTCGAAAGATCGATCTGCTGATACAAGGCTTGCTGTTCCATGAACGGCAGAATCGCCACCCGCCAACTGTGCAGTTTGTTGCCCTCCTCATCGACCGTGTACGCGGGAGGCAACTGATTGTAGGCCGCGTGATAGTTGTGGAGGGCCAACCCAATCTGCTTCATGTTGTTGCTGCAATTCATTCGCTGTGCTGCCTCCCGTGCTGCAGACATCGCCGGAAGCGTGATTCCAACGACTAGGCCGCCGCAAACAAGCACACCCACCAACGCCAGTCCCAACAAAGGAGCGATCAAACATCCCCAGTTGAATTGGCTTTGCCCGGCCAAATGAGCCTCGCCCGGCATCGTCTCGGGGGATGGATTCCCAGGAACAAGCGGATCGGACGAACCGGACATGACGACCTCGTTGGAGATGGACAGGAAAGAATCGCAAATTGGCGAGTCCCATCATCCTACCCTTCTCGCGAGCGGTGTGCCGAACGAGAGAGCATCCGCGTGAACCGTCTCGTGCCGGCGAAAAAACCGGTATCATTCAAAGCGCCCCTTGTCCTCCTTTTCTGTTGAAATCGTATGAGCACCGCATCGCTGCCCGATCCGAGCGTCTCCGCCCGAGAAAACGTCGCCTCGTGGTTGCTGCGATTGGATGAGTGGGCTGAGCGAACGGGCGACAAACTCAACCCGATCCTGATCAAAGAAACCCGCCAAGCTCTCAAGAGCCGGCAATTCGTCGTCACCTTCTCCGTCCTGCTGATCGCGGCGTTCGCTTGGACCGTGATCGGCAGCCTGATGTTGATGCCCCAGATCTACACGTCGCCCTCGGCACCGCGGTTGTTGATCGGTTACTACTTCGTGCTCGCCGTGCCGATGCTGCTGATCGTTCCACTAGCCGCCTACCGATCTCTCGAAGCGGAGATTGACGACGGGACTTTGGAACTGCTTTCGATCACCTCGCTGAGTGCCTGGCAAATTGTGATGGGCAAGTTGGCCAGTGCTTCGCTGCAAATGATGCTGTACCTGATCACGCTGTTTCCCTGCGTGGCCTATGCCTACACCCTACGTGGCATCGATTTGCCCACCGTAGGACTGATCATGGCCATGCTGATCGCCAGCGGTTTGCTGCTGACGGTGGTCGCCCTCTCATTTGCGCCGCTCGCTCGCGGTCGCACCGGACGCATCTCCACACTGCTCGTGGTGTTGATGGTCTTGATGCTGTGCGAGTACTTGGTCGGGGCCGGTGCGGTGGCACTGATTTGGTACGGCAATCCTTTGGATGCAGGTTGGACGACGTTCATTTTCGTTGGCAGCCTGCTGACTGCGGCTTGCTTCAGCCACCTGCTGCTGACAACCACCGCCGCGCAGCTCACACCCGAAAGCGAAAATCGATCCAGCGGGATCCGTTGGTCCATCCTGGTTCTCACCGCCACCCTGATCGGATTGGCTACCTTTGCGATGGAGTGGAACCCAGGCGAAAACCAAGAAGGAATGATTCTGTGGTTCCCCGTCGCATTGACGTTGGCAGGTGTCTGGACCGGCGCGGGGTCCATGATGGCGGCTGAATCGAGCAGCCTGACGCCGCGAATCCAGCGTGAACTGCCCGGCAATTTCCTCAGTCGGCTGACGCTCACGTTCCTGACGCCCGGGCCCGCAACAGGATTGGTGTTCGCCAGCCTCGGATCGGTCCTGGTCGCCTCGATCCTGTTGCTCGCTGCCTATCGAGCTGAATCCGTTGCCGGCATGCGACTCCCTGCCGGTGCCATGACCAGTTTGTTTCATCTGGTCCTGGCCTACACGTCCTACTTGGTCATATTTCTGTTCTGCGTCCGCTGGATCGTGGCCCTGGTCCGCATCAACAACAACCCGAGAGTCGAAATCGGACTGGCCGCATTCATCGTTGTCGCCGTGCTTTCCTCGCTGGTGCCCTACGCCGTTGGGCTGCACCTGAACGATTACCGCCAATACGATTACTCCGCCTGGCAAATCACCAATTGGGTTTGGACGATTGGCATGATCATCGATCGAAGCGTGTCCGATCTGCTGATCGGATGCCTGGCCACCTGCGGCTTGATCGCGATCTTGCTGTCCATCGCCACGGTCGGACAACGATCCCTGGCGATCAAGACCGCCACTCCCGAAGCCGTCTTGGCCGCTCGCGAAAAGAAGTGACGCGGCGGCTACCTTACCTGGAACCGGCAATCATCACCTGAACAGACAGATCAGATGCAGTACTCGAGCGTGTCTGGATTGGGAACGAACACCGGATCTTGATGCAGGATCGACTGGGCAACCCGATACGCCTGCTGGCGTAACTCCGGCACCGCGATGCTCTCCCACAACGTGCCCTTCAAAATGGGACCGATCGCTCTCAAGAACGGTGTGGGAACGTCGTCTTTCCCAAGCACTGTGAAGTCGTCCGTCACGGCGATCCCCATGTCCATGTCATCTGGCCGAGCCAAACCTCGCTCGAACAAATTGCGATACAGCGGCAATTCCGAGTCCGAGAACCGGGACTTGGGCCCCGTGCAATTGATCACCAAATCACCTTCGATTTGCTTTGCCGTTCCCTCGCGATCGACCATCTGTATTTCGATCCCGTGCTCACCCGACGCTAGCGATTGAATCGTCGCCGGGGTGATCGTCAACTGGCCGCAATCCAACGCATCGGTGATCGCATCATGAATCGGCCCGGCAATGCGATGGCGAATCACATTCCAATCCGCCGAATACTTCTTCAGGAACAGCTTGCGTTCGTCCAGCGTCAACGCTTTCCACAATTGCTGCGTTCGACCTCGCAATTTGTCGACCGCGATCGCCGGGTTTTGACTGACGCCACGCAGACGCTCGCAATCCGATCGAATCAATTTCACCAACTCTTTCAACGAGCGTGTTTGCCCGTCATCCGGAACCGCGTGAGGCCACTCGATGCCACGAAAATGCCGCTGGGGCAACATGCCGTTGCGAGAAATCGCGGTGACCTTGCCGTTCCAACCTTTGTTGCGAAGCGTCACGATCACATCGACCGCCGTCAGCCCCGTTCCCAAGATCACGATGTGCTGATCGTCGCTGGGCAGGTTTTCGTGCCAGTCCTTCCAAGGGTTGCCGCAATAACGTCGATCATTGGCCAGCCTCTTTGCGCCGGGCAATCCAGCCGGAGGTTGGTTGCCCGTCGCCAGCAAGATGGATTCCGCTTCGATCGGCTCACCATTTTCCAACATCACGACACCGCCTTGGTTCGCCCCAGGCTCGACGCCACGCGGAATCACATCCACAACGGAATCTTCCACGATCTCACATCGAACGCTCGAACGCGGGTCCGCCGTCCCCAAATAATGCGTCGCAATCCCACGGACATAGTCACCAAAAACCTGCCGTGGAATGAACATTTCGCGAAGGGTGTGATCGTCGATTGCGTCGAACTCACAGCGTGTCCGCAACCAATCAAAGAAGTGAGACGGTTGATCCGGGAATGCGGACATGTTCCGCGCCGCGACATTCAACAAATGCTCCCGGCGCTTCGTTCCGTAAGCCGTCCCGCGTCCGAACGGGCGTCCCGAATTGACAATCACCACTCGCTGAGGCGAGGTGGCAAAGCGAGCAAGATTGACGGCGGCCAGCGTTCCGCTGAACCCGCCACCGATAATGGCCGTGGTTGGCATGGCAACAAATGGTCTAAGAGGGGAGAGTGAACGCGTCGTGCTGTGACGGCACGCAGTGAGCAAGCAATTTGCGAGGGCAATTTGCGGGGGGCGGGGAACCAACCTCTGACAACGCGGTTAAAAACAAGATGCATCAGAGCTTGATACGCGAATCCTTTATCGATAAAGTATTCCTGCGTCAACTGAATCGGACGCGTCTCCGTCCTTTGCCAACTGCCCTTTGGTTTAACGATGACCGATCTTTCGAAAGAACTTC
>NZ_JBICHO010000280.1:0-6647 GCF_043100905.1 Rhodopirellula sp. JB055
CGGATGGCCAGTTCGCGATAAGTGATCGCTTCGCCGGGCTGGGTTTGTGCGAGTGCGGTCCAGACTTTTATCTGAAAATCGGTGCCGTCGAGCTCGAGAGGCAAGCGAAGCGGTTCTGCTGGTTTTTCAATGAACTCGACAACGGTTGCCAGTTCGGCGCAGAACGCAGCCTTCGTTTCGATCCGTCTTGTATCGGGATAAGCAGCAGACAACTCATCACGCATGGTGGTCCGTTCATCACCGAGAGATAGAAAGCAAACCTTGTCTTTTGATTCGGCACTTTCAAATCCTGCGATCAAGACTTGCCCGAGTGAGCAGGCGCCAATTGCAAACTTCAAAGGTAAGTCGCTTGTTTGTTGTGGATTGGATGAATGCGTCATTGGTCGCTCGAGATTTGTTTCCGTGCGGCGGAATCCTTTGGCGTCGCAAGTTGTTCCGCAGCCCAGTCGGCGGCGATGGTTCCGATCTCGCCAGCGAGCGAATTGACGGAGCCTTTTCCGTGAGGGTGAACGCGATTGCTGAGGAAGATGACACTCAGTTTCAATTCTGGGTCGATCCACAGGGCGGTGCCGGTGAAGCCTCCATGTCCGAACGCCGCGTCGGTCATGGTTTTGCCACGGTTGGAAGAGTAAGCCGATCGCTTGTCCCAGCCTCGGCTTCGGAACTGAACCTGATCGGCAGATTTCCCGGGCACTTCGATGGGGGATGTCATCGCGTCAAAGGTCGACTTTGAGAAGAGACTCACTTCATTTTTTCGGCCGCCATTTGCCATCGCGTTGGCGAATCGGGACAGGTCGTCGGCGGTGCTGAACAGTCCCGCGTGACCGGCGACTCCGCCCAAGGCGTACGCGCGAGGGTCATGAACTTCGCCGCGCATCCAGTGGCCGTCGCGTTGTTGTGTGGTGGCACAGCGTTCGTCATTGTCACCGATCGAACGATAGCCCGTTTCGCTCATTTGCAAGGGCTCAAAGATTCGTTTTTGAGCGAACTGGTCCAGCGGCATGCCGGAGACTTGATGGACAAGTTCACCGAGGACCAGGAAGCCGACATCGGAATAGCGAAAGCGGGTTGCCGGTGGGCTGCGAAGCTTTTGTGACATCAGGTTGGCGATCGATTCTGCGTGCGTGCCTTGGTAGTCCGACATCCCGTTGTCGGGGATCAATCCAGAGGTGTGTAGCAAAAGGTGCTCGACGGTGACGGAATCTTTGTCGTGGACGGCGAATTCAGGCAGGTGCTTGCTGACTGGATCGGTGAGTGACAGTTTGCCTTCGTCGACCAAGATCATCACGCTGGTGGCCGTCGCGATCGGTTTGGTGAGTGACGCCATATCGAAGATCGTGTCGACTTTCATGGGTTTGCGTTGTGGTTCAATCTCTCGATTTCCGAATGCTGCTTGGTAGATGGTTTCGCCGTCAAAGCCCACTGTTACAACGGCGCCGGGGCACTTTTCAGTTTGGATGCTTTCTTCGACTAGGCGTTTTATCTTGTCTGCTGGGAAATCTTCCGCGGAAACGGAGACAAAGGGTGCTGTGGCCCAGGCTAGGACGGCAGCGAAGCGAGCTAGGATTCGGATCATGATGTCGGCAGGAAGATTCGTAGGTGGGAAAGAAACGGATGTGTGACAAAGAATCTGATTCGGGGATAGTCTACAATGATGGGCCCGACGGGATCGACGCGATGGGTTGGGTGCACGTGTTCGGCGGAGATTGCATCGCAGCAACCGCTCGAACGAGCCTCATTTTATCGTTGTTGATTCGGAAGTATGTGAAGGGTTGAAACCTTTGTGAGATGGATGTGTTGCTTGGGTTGACCGTTCTGTGCGTCGTCGGACGTCCCTCCCCACTCACCCCCTCTCGATTGAGTCAGCATGAATCGTGTTGCCATGGCATTCCGCCTTGTTCTTTTTGTTTGTTTGTCGGTTGGAATTGGATCCTTGCAATCGAGTGCCGCCGAGACTTCGCCGCCCAACATTGTGGTCGTGTTGGTGGACGACATGGGGTATTCCGACTTGGGGTGCTATGGAGGCGAAATCGAAACGCCGAACATTGACGCGTTGGCGGAGGATGGATTGCGGTTCACTCAGTTCTATAACTCTGGCCGTTGTTGTCCGACCCGAGCGAGTTTGATGACTGGGCTTCATCCTCATCAGGTTGGCATCGGCCACATGACAGCTCCTCCGGGCAAAGTGCTCAACGCGCCGCCGGCGTATCAGGGGCATTTGAATGAAACCTGTGTGACGATTCCTCAGGTGTTGAAGTCGAAAGACTATCACACCTTCATGACAGGGAAGTGGCACCTGGGTCATGTCAATCAAAATGACTGGCCGATGCAGCGAGGGTTTGATCGTTTCTATGGCGGTATCAGCGGCGCGTTCAATTATTTCAAACCGGGCGGTGATCGCGGGATGACCGACGGGAACAAGAACGTGGAAACCGAAGAGGGGTTTTATGCGACGGATGCCTTCACTGATATCGCTTGCCAGTACATCAGTGATGCGACGAAGAGGGATGAAAAACCGTTCTTTCTGTATCTGGCTTACAACGCCCCGCATTGGCCGCTGAATGCAAAGGTCAAAGATTTCGAAAAGTATCGCGGTCGCTACCGAGATGGCTGGGAAGCTTTGATGAAGAAGCGTTTTGCCAAACAACGTGAGTTGGGGTTGTTTGATGACTCGGTGCAGCCTGCGCCACATGTTGGACCGGCTTGGGAGTCATTGAAGCCCAAGAAACGCGATGACTTGGACGCGATCATGGCGGCGTACGCTGGATGCGTTGACAACATCGATCAAAACATCGGGAAGTTGGTCGCTCACTTGAAGTCGATCGACCAGTACGAAAACACGTTGATTCTATTTTTGTCTGACAATGGGGCTTGTCAGGAAGGTGGGCGTTTGGGATTCGGCGATGAGAACATGGTTCGCAACCCTCCTCTTGAAACGACCAACGGCGTGCGGCAAGGTCTCGCGTGGGCCAATGCCAGCAACACTCCCTTTCGTTTGTACAAGCATTTTTTGCATGAGGGCGGTGCGAACACACCTCTAATCGCCCATTGGCCTGCGGGCATTCCTGAGTCGCGTCGCAACACATTTGTTCGGCAACCGGCTTACTTGCCTGACATCATGGCGACGTGTGTGGAGTTGGCAGACGCGGAGATGCCTGGTGATGTTCCTGCATGCCAGGGCAGTTCGTTTGCGAACGTGTTGACTGGTGATTCCCAGTCAGCGAAACAGCCAATCCATGTTACTCCGATCTTCTTTGAGCACGAAGGCAACGCAGCGATGCGTGATGGTGACTGGAAGTTGGTTCGCGAATACAAGAAGCCTTGGGAGCTTTACAACATCTCCGAAGACCGGACGGAATTGAATGACCTTGCGGCGACCGACCCGGCGCGTCGTGATCGGATGGTGGCTGCTTGGGAAGCCTGGGCGACCAAGACGGACGTGCTGTTTCCTGAACGATACAACATGTATCAAGAGCTAAAGAAGCACGAGTAGCGAAGCTTCGTCAAGCGATCAGTCAAGCGAGGCCACTTGTCCATATGGTGCCAGCCACCTTGCGGATCGGGTGATGTAGACACTTGGTCGGGCAGGCGGTGGATTGGGGGGCTCGGTTTTCGAGCGTAGCCGCGGGCTTGGTTGCACGCTTCGGGGTGTTGGACTCGCGAGTTCGGCCGCGTGTGCGCAGCCGCGATGAACAGTTGACCTTCACTGTTCTGTCGAGTCATGGAGCCGCAGCGATGTTGGGCGGTTGCTGCCAAGGCAGGTTAGCCGAAACAGGCCGCTGCCTGGACCTGGCCGCGGTGGTGGTGCCGGCCGGTGCGTTCCGCATCCGCTCTCATCGACTCGGGACGCCCAACACAACTGGATTTGCCAAAGTACTTCTGCCAATCCCACACCAGAGCTCGCCACATGGAGGCGTCGATCCCGATTTCAGTGAGGGTAGCAGCCAGACGCTCGGGCAATTTTGCTGCTTCGTCGGCGATGGCTTGTGCAGCGGTCCAATCGAGCAACCGTTTGTAGTCACTCCAGCGGATGTTCAGGAACCCGCGGTCGCTGCTGCGGAACCCGTTCGTGTGGACTTGCGGTTCGTTCGTGAGTTCAGTTTCGCTCATCGTCAGTGGGCTCAACCATTCGTCTCGGCGGATTCGCTTCCCGGTCGGATTGCGGCGTTTGGCTTTTTGCTCTCGTTGAAGAGCCTCGACGGGCGTCTCGCGGATTTGACGTCCGGCTTCGTCGGTTGGGATTGGTTTCAGATCAAACGCAGCGGATGGGATCCGCTCGCCCTTACGAGCTTCGATCCGGTCGAAGGCACTGGTGTGCGGGCTGGACTCTGGCGTTGCCGTCATCGCTGCGCGGACCGGGTTCAAGTCGACATACATGCTGCACGCGAGCAGCCCCGCTTCATCGACGATTTTTTGTGCTTTAAAGCGTCCTTCCCAAAATCGGCCGGTACACTCGTCTTGTTTGTTTGCCATTCGGGCGATCGGTTCTGCCAGGGCTCTCATGAACCAGGAGATATCTGACAGTCGGAGGCGGACTTCGGCCAGTCGTTCTTTGTCGCGAACGAGCATCTGAACATCGTTTTCAGTGGGCTCGGCCAAGTGTTCTTCGAGGCGTCGACCGGGAAACACCCGCAGCCAGCGAATCGCGACCTCCTCGTCGCTCCACTGCGCACAGACATCCGGCCGATTGCGGAGAATCTGATGGATGTGATTGCTCATCACAGCGTACGAAAGAACATCGACGGCGAACACGGACGCCAGGGCTTCCATTCGCCGGCGAATCCATTCTTTGCGGAACGAGTAGTCTTGGCCCGTGGCTTGGTCGACACCTGCGAGGAAGGCTCTGCGAACGCATCGCTGGACCACGTGCACGATCCCAACTTCTCGGGGATCAAATTGTTCGCATCGTTGGGGCCTCGGCATCGCACTGCTCTCTCTCCAGATGGATTGGAAGTCGAGGGCATCGTATGCATCGCCGCAGCAAAGTCAACTGAATGGTGGCTGGCACCATCTAGGATAGTGGTTGGCACCTTTCAGGAATGATCCAGGATGGATAGGTGGGTGGCACCGTACGGGAAGAGGACGCTTGGTCGGCTTTGTGGGGGCTACTGCTGCGTGTGGGAGATGGGACGCATCGCGGGGAGTGGGTTGGCGTCGGTCTCCCATGCTCGGACTTGGATTTCATCAATGATCGCTTCACCGCCGCCAAGAACTTCAAACATGACGTGGATCGGGTCGTCGTTGACGGTTTGACGATAGAGCGTGACGGGGGTCCAGTCAGGGCGATTTCGAATGAGCACGCCCAGTTCCTGCGTGCCGAGAGAGTCGTACATCAACAACCCTTGGTGCGGGCCACCAAAGCCGAGGGTGCGAACGACGGCGTCGATCCGGACAGCTCGATGGGGCTCGACAAAGATCGGGGGACTGCGGACCAACAGCGCCGTTCCTTCGTACCCGCCTGGCAACGCGTCATCGCGTTTGGGGATCACGCGAACGGCCAACGCTCCTGTTCCGTGGAAGACTCCTCGGTCAACGCACTCAGCGGTGGTCTCGGCCCACTCTGAGTGCCGGCGTCCAAAGGTCCAGCCCTCGGTTTGCAGACTGTCGGGACGGTCCATCCCGCCGCCGCTGAGTAGGTTGACTCCCCAGCGAGAGCGACCGTGGATGTCACCGATCGGTGGCAGCTTGCTGACGGAGGATGTGGCCAACCCAGAGTTCAAGAGCGGCGACCAAGTGATCTGGGTTTCAAAGTTGCTCGAATCCAACGGCGGGCTGCTGACAATCCCGTATGGGTCTTCGCGAAAAGCATCGCAGAGCATCCAGTTGGCTTTCATGCTCCAGGCGTCGGCCCTCGCTGCCAATCGCAAGGCCGATTGGGAGTCGTTGCTGCGAACCATTCGCTCGGAGTTGTTGATCGTGCTGCGAGCCACTTCGAGCAGGTCATTCGGGGCATCGCGAGAAACAGCGCGGGCGGCGACGGCACGTGCCCATGCAGTGCCGGACTGCTCAATGGAATCACGAGCCAACTGCCAGCGGTCCAAGGAGGCTTGCTGGGAATATCTCGAAAGCGAGGTTGCCAGTTCACCGCCGTCTGCGATCTGGTCACTGATCGCGATGACTTCCACCACATCCGGTGACACAATCTCGATGGAAGTGCCTTGAGCGGTTGTTTCAGGTTCGATCCGTTCGGCGGCGAAGTGCGTCAATCGCCACATCAGTTTGCCTTGTTCGTAAGCGGGCAAATCAATTCGTAGCGTCTTGCCGTCACCGCTCATCACACGTGTTCCGCGAACCATCGCGGATGTGCAAATCAGAAACGTGGTCGAACCGCTGGTCAATCGATGCGCGGTGTAGTGAGGTCCGACGGGCACTGGCGTGATATCAGGCGTGCCAGTGGCGACCCATTTTTCCAAGGAGGCGACAAAGCGATTGATGAAGCTGATTGCCATGCCTCGGTTTTGGTCCAGCGTCTCACCGGAAGCCAACGAGCGGGTGGAACGAACGATGATGGCCGATGGAGCGTCTGCCATCGCGTCGGCAACCTCACGCCACATCGGTTGCCAAGCAAACGTTTCGGTGGGAGGCGTGCCGATCCGGTTCGCAATCGCGTTGGTCTGAGCAATCGAAGCAGCGTTGGGCATCCCCAA
>NZ_JBICHO010000281.1:0-6690 GCF_043100905.1 Rhodopirellula sp. JB055
ATACTTGCCCACCGAAACCCCCACGCCCATTGGGACGACGCACAAATCGACAATGACTTTCATCTCGGCAAAATCCCTGTTTTCCCTGGGGCTGGTCCGTTGTTCCTCCCTGAGTTTAGACGCTTGTCGAGGCAACGGCACGGGCCCTTCACCCTGCTGGATCCTGGAAAACCACACCCACGCCCGCTGAAGATCGGACTTTCCAGAATCCGCGCCGTTCGCTAACGTCCGATCAAAATACAAATTCAAGGTTCATCAATGATGAATACTTGAAAGAAAGATGGGCTGATTGACTGGAGCGTAGCAGCAGATATGAAAACTTGGTTGCCATGGGGCCTTCTTGGCCTGCTGTCTGTCGTTCCAGCGTGCCGCTCCGCCGCACCTTCCAGTCCGCCGACCACTCCCCCGATCGAGCCCGAACTGGTCGCGGCAGATCCCGCACCCGCGAAACGGACGTCCATTTCATTTTTGGACAAACCTGAACTGCAAGCCGACACAGGGCCAATGGACGCTGGTCCCGCCCCGGACTTCACTGAAACAGATTCCGGTCTGAACTACCGGGTGCTGCGAAAATCCAGCGGTCAAAAACCGACCGCAGCCAGCACCGTGACGGTCCACTATCGCGGTTGGCTCGACAACGGAAAAGTCTTTGACAGTTCGTATGAACGAGGCGAACCGACGACCTTCCCACTGGGAAGTGTCGTCGCGGGTTGGACCGAAGGTTTGCAACTCGTTGGAGAAGGCGGGATGATCGAACTGTGGGTACCTTCCTACCTTGGCTACGGCGAACGTGGCTCCCCAGGATCCATCCCCGCTCACGCTCACCTGCACTTCATCGTCGAACTTGTGAGCATCGACTAGTTCGCCCTCAGTCGCTGGTGCTCTTTGCGGGGACAAACTGCACCGCGTCAGCGATGACGTAGCCATCCGAATCATCGTTTCGGATCTCCACGACCGCATTCGGCCCAAACTCGAACGTTCCCAACTGGGCTCGTCCACCTGACTTTGCATCCCGTTGGTTGACACGCACCTCGTGTTGTTGTCCCGTGGAGTCCGTGATCTTCACCAACGTGTTGCTGGCGCGATTGGGATGCACAGGCCACGACAACCGCACTTCATATCGCCCAGGTTGTTTCAGTTTGGCCTGATAAACCACCCCGCATTCTCCCTTGCTGGCGTTGCTGTCATGCAAGTAATTGATTCCCACTCGATTGCCAGAGGAACTGCTGGGGATCCAACCGCCTTCCGTCTTCGCTTGCGAATTATCGACGACGATTCCTTCGAGCGACTTCGGATCGATCCCCGGTTTCGGTTGAGGACCAACGTAAGTCAGGACTTGTTTGTCTTCCGTCAAACGCTTTGCCAATCGTTCGTAGTTGACGTCTTGAACAGCGACTTGATCGTCGATCGCCATGGCCGCCGCGGTCGCGGAAGTTTGACCGAGCACCATGAACACGGGCTCCATTCGAATCGATCCAAACGCAATGTGTGACGCTGACAAACATACCGGCACCAACAGATTGGACACTTCGCGTCGCTTGGGCACCAATGATCGATAACTGATCCCATACGGCGGGAAACCGCCGACCTGGACATCGCCTTCGTTTCGAACGTGCCCGTTTTCGTCGACGTAACGTTGCTGGTTGTGCGAATCCATCGTGTAGGCCGCCAATCCGATCGGATCCTCCACCGGCAGACCTTGGCAGTTCCTTTGTGTCATCACGTACTCACCAACCATCCGCCGCGCCTCGCGAATGTAGAGTTGGTCTTGCCAGCCGTTGCCCTCGACGAACTCATCCTTGCACATTCCCCAGCGAGACACTTGCTTGCGAACGTTCTCAGGAACGCGAGGATGATTGGCCAATGTCCACATCAACCCTTGTTGATACAGCCGGTGTTCCGCGATGATTTTTTCGCGCTCTTCGTAGCTGGCTTCGGGGTAGTCATAATTTTGCCCGATGAAGTCCGTCGAAAATCCCAATCGGTTGTTGGTATCGGTCTTCCGATTCGGCATTGGGGAATTGATCCATGGCGCCGCATCTTCACCCGCCTCGTAATTCCGAAGCATCAGTTCGTACCACAGCGGCTGGTAGCCCTCCGGCTTGTGAAACGGAATCCGATTCTCCGGATGATCCGTCAAGCACATCCGAAAGCAATAAGCTTGCACGCGATGATCGGCACCTCCTTCTTGGCCCGGGCCCGCCGGATCAATGTGCGGCAACAACCCGCTGCTCGGGTCCCCTGCGACGACATAGGGATCGATGCCTTTTCGCAGTTGATGGTGAATCGCCATCTTGGTTTGCACACCATTGAGCGTTTCGCCGTATTGCTCGTTCGCTTCCCGCCCAATCGTATAACTCACCCCGGCAGCGGCCAACAAATCGCCTTCGTACGTCGCATCAATGAACATACGAGCTCGGTAAGTTTCGCCGGACTCCATCCGAATCGCAATGATCCGAGCGGGCAGACTGCGCGTTGTCATGACCACGGATCGATCCAATCGTTTTCCGTAATCAACGCGAATGCCATCCCGCTCGATCCAGTCTTGATAGACCGACAACGCTGCACTCGGTTCGAACGTCCACATCGCGGCTTCTCCCGCCGCGGTTTTCGACTGGCCTCCGCCACGATATTCGTTTGATCGCTGAAACTTCCATGCTGCGGGGGCTTGGTAGTACGACGCGATGTCCTCGTAAAATTCTCGAGCGATCCCTCCGATTGCAGCTTTATTGCCGATGTCCGTTTGCCCCAAACCGCCAGTTGTCAGTCCCCCGACACGCTGACTTGGTTCAATCACGATCACGGATTTGCCCATCCGATGAGCTTGCACAGCCGCGGCAAGCCCCGCGGAAGTGCCGCCATAAACCACCAAATCCACAGGATCAGGATCCGCCGCAGTAGCCGGCATCGACCAGCCAGCCATCAACAGCAACACCAATGAAAAACAATGCTTCGCTCGTGGTTTCATACCCATGCATCAATCCATGAAAGGAGAGGAAAGTTCAAATACAAATCAATTGCCTCAGTCCGTCGCACGTGGCTCGGACCGCGGTTCCCATGCGTCATAGTGTTTCGCGGATTGCCCAGACCAATAGGGCGATGATCCCCACAAGGGAACCGTCGTCAAACTAGATTCCCAGGCTCCCAGCTCGCGAAAAAGTTCCTGCATCCGCTCGGGGTGCTTAGCCGACAAGTCGTGGCTTTCGGAGACATCAGTGGCGACCTGGAAAAGTTCCGCGGGTCGGTGCGAGGGCCGCAATAACTTGTCAGCGCCGTCTAGGATCGCGGCTTGTCCTTGCAAACGCCAATGCAAACGACGGCGGGGCGGTTCGCTGTTGCCGACCAAGTGATTCAGCATATCGATGCCATCGTGCGTTCCAACCAAGCGGTTCATCCGTTTTCGATTCGTCGGGTCTTCGTGTGTCATCGGATCGGCAAGCGGCAGTGGTTGACTGCCTGCGGCGGAACAAAACGTTGGCAACAAATCCAACGAACTGATCACGCCGTCGTAACGTTTTCCCGCCGGCAACTTGGCTGGCCAAGTCCAAATCATTGGAACGCGAATTCCGCCTTCTCGCATGGTTCCTTTGACACCCCGAAGCGGTCCGTTCCAACTGCCGTTGTTGGTCGCGCCACCGTTGTCCGAAAAGAACACCAGCAGGGTGTTGTCCCATTGCCCGGATGCTTCCAGGTGCTTCCGAATTCGCCCGACACCACGATCCAGCGCGTACATCATCGCAGCATAGGTCCGGCGCTTTTTGTTCTCGAAGCTGGCAAAGCGTGCGAGGTCCGCTTCCGTGGCATGCATTGGTGTGTGCGGTGCGTTGTACGAGAAAAACACAAACCAGGGTTGGTCCGGATTGGCGGCTTCTTGCTGGTCAATGAATCGCAGGCCTTCGTCGGTGAAGAAATCGGTCAGGTAATCACTGGAAAAATCCTCCACCCGTTTCCCACTGCGTTCGATGACGTGATTCATCGTGGTTGGAAAGTAGTGATGACTGCCGGTGAGCATCCCACAAAAATGATCGAATCCGCGTCGGTTGGGATGGTGCATCTCCCCCATCCCCAAGTGCCACTTCCCGATCAAAGCGGTCGCATAGCCTGCCGCACTCAGATGATCGCCCAGTGTCTTTTCACTGACCGGCAATCCCAACAACTCGGGCCGCGTCGCATAATTTTCGTCCGCTGCGTTCAAGTTCCCTTCGTAACCAAATCGTCGAGGATCACGACCGGTCAACAAACCAGCCCGCGAGGGCGAACACACCGCACTGGCGACATAGGCTTGCGAACACAGCACGCCGGAATCCGCGAGCCGGTCCAGGTTCGGTGTTTGCAAGGTTTCGCTGCCCATGCATCCCATGTCACCGTACCCCATGTCATCCGCCAAAATCACCACGATGTTTGGTGAGGAAGGTTCAGCGGCAACCGATGGTTTGGCAACGAAACCCGAAACCAGTAGCAGAAAAAAGAAGCGAGAAACCGCGGCAAGCAGGGGCGCAGGCATGGTGAATGAAGACGGGGTTCGTCAGGACGAAAGGGGAAGGCAGGAAGACACCAGTGTATTTGACACTGACGCTCATTCCAAAGATGCTAACGCCCCCAGCGACAAAGAAGGCGGAAAACATTTCACCCAACCATCGTCGCATCACAGGTGTTCACGCTTTGACAAAAACACCCGTGCCCCACCGCGTTCCGACGTGTCTTCCCACCTCACTCAACCGACCGAAATGCCAAAGCCATCCTTTCGTGCAGGGGCTGCTGCAGCAGTCCTTTGTTTCGTCGCCTTGTTGCCATCTTTCGCGACTGCAGAAACCTCCGCTCAACCAAACATCTTGTTTATTTTGGCAGATGATTTGGCTTGGTCAGACCTCGGTTGTTACGGGCACCCTTGGCACGACACGCCGCATCTTGATCGGCTCGCGTCCGAAGGGGCACGCTTCACACAAGCCTATTCGCCGGCCCCGATTTGCTCGGCCTCCCGAGCGTCCATCTTGACCGGCAAAACACCGGCACGCTTGCACTTTGAGTTTGTCACCAAGAACGAACCAGGACGACAAAAGGTTGACTTCCAAACGCCCTTGTCCGCGCCGCCACTGACATTGAACCTTCCACTCGCCGAGCGAACCATCGCCGAATGCCTCACCGACGAGGGCTACCAAACCGCGTTCTTTGGCAAGTGGCATGTCAGTTCGCACCACCAGCGTTATTTGGGATGGAGCCCAACCCACGGTCCTGCCCAACAGGGGTTCCAAATCGCCGAAGAAGACTACGGAGCACACCCCTACGTTTGGAAGCGTTCGCCAGTGGAAACGATCACGGAAGTGGGCCGTTTTGCTCCCGATTCGATGGTCGACCGCGTGAGTGACTTCCTCCGCAAGAAACATGACCGCCCGTACTTCGCGATGGCGTCTTCATTTTATGTCCACACGCCGGTTCGCACGCCTTGCCAGTGGTTGCGTGAGAAGTACGAGGCTCGTGTCCCATCGGATTCGAAGAAACGCAAGAACCGAATTGAGTACGCAGCGTTCCTGGAGACGTTCGATCATCACGTCGGCCAGATTCTCGAAGCACTCGAAGCGTCCGGGCAAGCCGATCAAACCATCGTGGTTTTCTACTCCGACAACGGAGGCCATCCCGAGTACACCGCCAACGCACCCCTGCGAGGTTCCAAGTGGAATCTGTACGAAGGCGGAATTCGCGTGCCGATGATGGTTCGCTGGCCGGGCAAGATTGCTGGCCAAACCGTGATCGACGCTCCCGTCATCGGATACGATCTGTTGCCCACCATGGTCGACTGGGCGGGCGGTGAACCACCGACGTGCGATGGGCAAAGTTTCGCAAGTGGGATGCGAGATCCGTCACAAACGAAATCAAACGAACGCTCCTTGATCTGGCACTTCCCGTACTACCATCCGGAAAAGGGATTCGCCAAGGCTCCCGACTCGATCGGTGTCGACGACTTCCTCACCAGTCGGACGCGCCCGCAGTCCGCCATTCGGCGAGAGCAGTACAAGTTGTTGCAGTTCGCGGAAAACAATCGCGTCGAGCTCTACGATCTAAAGCGTGAAATCAGCGAGCAGAGAGACTTGTCCACGGAACGCCCCGACCTCGCAGCCAAGCTTCAACGGGAATTAAAGGAAACACTCAAGCGACAAAACGCTCGCTTCGCGAAAGTCCAGTGAATCCCCACGAATTCAGTGGCAAAATCGAATCGAGCCCCGATCGATGGGATGTCAAACCTTGCGGCCATTGCGGGTAGTGGGTGCCGAGCAATTTGAACAGCGGCGTCCCCCCCGGTTCCTCCGATTCAAACGAGTGTCCCCTTTATCCCAAGGATGCTCGATATGCGTTTGTGTTTCACAGCGACTGCCGTTGCTCTCGCTCTGTTTTCCACCTCTGTTCATGCAGACCACCCCGGTCGAAAAGATTTGGCCGACAAGCACGCCCCCGCTGGAATCATGGGCGATCACTTGCACGATAAAGGCGAGTGGATGGTCGAGTACAAGTACATGGTCATGTCCATGGAAGACAATCGCATCGGTGAGGACACCGTCAGCGACCAAGACGCGCTTGGTCCGGCAGGGCCTCCACCCGGCATCATCGTCGAAGGTATCCAAACCAACGCCGGTGCCACCCCCACGCAGATGCCGCCTTCTTACAGGCGGCGCCGTTATTGTTGTGGCGATTTGG
>NZ_JBICHO010000282.1:0-3114 GCF_043100905.1 Rhodopirellula sp. JB055
TGTAGCTTTCCGACTCAGCAGGTCCATCGATCACCGTCGCCACGTTCTTTAAGTGCACCGGCCGGTTGCCATTGATGCCGACCACCATCTCTCTGAGTTCGTCGACGCTGCGAAAATAGGTTCCGGTTTCAACATGGAACGATTGGTTCTGTTGTTCGAACTGACCGTTGCGGCGAGTGACATTGCTGACTCGCATGGCTGCAGCCACGTCCAGTGGCGAAACTTGATGTGCCGCCAAACGCTGTGCGTCCAATTGCACATTGATGCGTCGCGGGCGTCCTCCAATCACATCCACTCGGTTGGTGTTTGGAATCGACTGCAACTCATGCTGCAGTTCCTCCGCGATCCGTCGCAGTTCATGGTCGCCATAGCGTTCAGGCTGCTCCGACCACAAGGTCGCAATCACGATTGGCACGTCATCAACCTCAATCGGTTTGATGACCCAAGCGTCGACCGTTGGCGGGATCAAGTCCGTGGAGGAATTGATTTTGTTGTAGAGTTTGACCAGAGAGTCTTCCCGGTCTTCGCCGACGAAGAACCGTACCGTGACGATGCACGATCCAGGGCTGGACATCGAATAGACGTACTCCACCCCATCGATTTGATACAGCAGTTTTTCAATTCGATCAGTGACCTGCCGCTCCACTTCCACGGCGGAAAGTCCGGGTGCAGAGACCATCACATCCGCCATTGGCACGACGATCTGCGGTTCTTCTTCACGAGGAGTCAGGATCAGCGAAGCGGCCCCCAACATCAACGACAACACGATCAACATGACCGCAACGTCACCACGGAGAAATACCTCCACGATCCGAGTCAGCAGGGGAGAATCATCGGATCGAGCAACTTGGTCACTCATGATCCTGCCCCCCTTCTGAATCAATGGAACCTTCCGCGTCGCCAACTCCGTCCTCAGAATGCAATAGGACTCGTTCGCCAACATCGACGCCGCTGAGCACCTCTTTTCGACCGGGCATCCCCAGGTTTCCGCTTTGGATCAAGCGACGTTCCACGACTCCATCGGGCAGCGCGACATCCACGAATTCGAGTTGCCCGATGCGAACCACGGCGTCGGTGTTCAAACAAAGGTGTCGGCGAGTTCCAGATGGAATCAACAATCGCCCGAACATGCCTTCATAAAGATCCTCCGATTTCGGCAGGCTGGCCTTCACCAAGAACGAACGACTCGGCGCGTCGGCCTGCGGAACGATCTCATCCACCGTCGCTCGAAAGACACGATCGAGGGCGTCCACTTTGACATCCAACTCGTCCCCGGGACGCAGCTTCACCGCCAAGTGCTCCATCACGGGAGCCTCCAGACGCAGCGAGGTCTCATCGTAAAGTGTCAGAATCGGTTGGCCGGGCTGGGCGATGTCACCGGGCTCCGCACTGCGATCGACGATTCGGCCACTCTTCGCCGCAGTCACGGTCGCATAGGAAAGCATCACCTCGGCTTCACGAACCGCTTGCATCGCTCTGGCTTCCTCAGCGATCGTCACCTGCACATCGCGACTGGCGTTGTCAAAGTCCGATCGAGAAGCGGCATTCTGCTGCTGCAATAACTTCACTCGGTTGAAATGCTTTTCCGCTTGCTCGCGATTCGCTGTCGCGGCTTCCAATGCACGTTTGGCTTGCGCCAACCGACTTTGGTATTCCTTGTCGTCCAAACGGATCAGCGTCTGCCCTTTCTCGACCTGATCGCCAGCCACGACCGTGATTTCCTCAATCGTTGCCATCAACTTGGCCGACACAATCGTGCGACTGGAAGCCTTCAGCGTTCCGATGGCCTCTTCGATCGTTTCTTTCTCGACTTCATGAACCGTGTCGGTTGGTTGACCACTGAGCTTGAATCCTGCCGGCGTCTTCCACCCCGGCTCGATCTTTTCCTCCAGCATGCCAGACAGCCACGCGATCGTCGCCAACAAGGCGACGATCCCCGCGCCAGCAACAACCAATTTGGAAACCCCTGAGAACACCTTTCTGTAAACTTGCCCGCTCATCCGTTTGCCTCCTGGTGGGACGAATCAATGCCCCCGTCAACTTGAAATTCGGAAACGAATCTTTTGTCGATCCATGTTTTCAGATGCCAGCACCAACGACGATGGGCCGTCACGCAGCCATACTGCAGAAACGCTTTACCGTCACCGGTGTTCAGCAACTTCAAGAAGTCACTTTGTGGCTCAAATGTGTTCAGCGAACCGCCCGACAAGAACGCTCGAAGATTGTGCGCCAACACTGGACACTGCCTGACGGCATAAACCCCGGCTTTGGGAACGGGGGATTCCAGGATCGTCCCTGAGTCGCCAACGGCGAAAACACGTGGGTCGGTCAACGACTGAAGCGTTTTTGAAGTCGCGATGAAACCGCGATCGTCAATCTGCAAACCCAACTTCGCCAGCACCGGTGGGGCCGCGGCACCGGTGGCCCAAATCACGACCTCACTCTCGTGCCGGTCGCCAGTTTCGGTTTCCAAGAACGTGTCCCCAACGTGGGTGACTCGTTGCCCGGCATTGACCTGAATCCCGCGTGACGCGAGGATTCGTTGGATGCGGCGGACACTGCGTGGTGTCATGCCCTCGGCAACGGTCTCACTGCTGGTGAAAATTTCAATCGCAACCTGGCGGCTCAGTGCATTCCTCTCGCACTGTTGCAGTAGACACAATGCAATTTCGACGCTGGCAACGCCACCACCAACAATCGCCACCTTCGATGGCCGCGCCACATCCTTTGGGGGCGTTTCCATGCGTTGATTCAAACGAGCCAAAAAGGTCTGCATCGGTTTGATGGGAACCAGCGATGCTGAGTCCGCGTGTTTTGCCCACCCTGCAGGCATCGAGCCAACACCGATCGACAACGCATCAAACGGAACCGCGTCGTGATCAGCAAATAGCAACGTCCCCGTTTCCAAATCGAGGCCGGTTGTGTCTGCCAAAATCAGCTTGGCCCTAGCACGTTCGCACAGGGCTGCCAAATCGATTCGCATTTCGCCGTCGTTGAACTGGCCGCCCAAGGTTCCCGGCAACATCCCCGAGTACGTCGCGGTTGCGAACTTGCTGACACAGGTCAGTTCACAACCCTGGATCGGATTGGTTTCCCATTGCCGAACAATGTGAG
>NZ_JBICHO010000283.1:0-7011 GCF_043100905.1 Rhodopirellula sp. JB055
GCCTCTTCATCCAGATCGAACAACACTTCCATGTGGTCGCTGACGAAACCGATCGGCAAGATCACCAGCGTTTCGAGTTTCTTTGCCTCGTCCATCTCCGTGATCGCGTCCAGCACATCGGGTTCCAACCAAGGTTGCGAAGGCGGGCCGCTACGGCTTTGATAAACCAGGTCCCAGTCGCTCGCGCCGCAGGCGTCGGCAACCAAACGACACGATTCTCGCAGTTGTTTTTCATAGTCGCAATTGTCCGCCATCCCCATCGGAATGCTATGCGCGGTGAACAGGACTTTCGTCTCGGCGGGTGACACGCCGATGGATTGGGCCGCTTGGGTCACGTTGTCCGACAAAGCGGAGATGAAGCCCGGGTGATTGAATCCCATCCGGACTTTTTCGACCAATGGGGCACCCTCGCCGACTTCTTCGCGAGCCTGGATGATGTTTTCGCGGTACTGACGGCATCCGCTGTAACTGCTGAACATACTGGTGAAAAACGCCAGCGAACGTTTTTTGCCATCCTGCTTCATCTGACGCAGGGTGTCAGCAAAGTAAGGTTCCCAATTGCGGTTGCCCCAGTAAATCGGCAGATCGATCCCATTGGCATCGAAGCGTTTTTGCAGGGCTGCGATGAGTTGCCGGTTTTGCTCGTTGATCGGGCTGACGCCGCCAAAGTGTTTGTAGTGCTCGACCACTTCCATCATGCGTTCACGCGGCACGTTCTTGCCACGCAACACGTTTTCGAGGAACGGAATCACGTCGTCCGGGCCTTCGGGGCCGCCAAAGGAGACCAGCAAAAACGAATCGTAAGGAGGCAGTTCATTCATGGAGGGAAGTCACGAAAACGGCGTTTGGACGAAATGGACGATGGCCTTCCAGGGCCGTTGACCTGAATTCAGAGGGACGCGGAAAGTCGCTCGCATCGGTTTCGGCGGCCTCGGAAGTCCATCGTAGGAAGTGATCAACCGACTGTCCGCGGCAGGAGGGGGACGAGGTGCGCTTTTTTGAAGTTGCGTTTTTCTCCAAACCCGAAGCGTCAGCGAGGGAAAAACGATGTTGACTTCGCCTCGCTAACGCGTCGGGTTATGAAAAAATCAATGCCTCACGCAAAAGTGCAACTTCAAAAGACGCGTGACGGCCTCGTGGTCTGTCCCAGCTAAAAGTGAGGGGTGATCGTCGTGGACGAGGCGCCGACTCCTTGGATTTGACGCCAGTTCAGGACTCGTCGCCTCGTCCACTACCCAAAGCCAGTTCAGGACTCGTCGCCTTGTCCACTACCGAAAGAATAAGTCGTGACAGACCACTCGCAAAGCCATCGTGCGATGGGGCCTGAGATGGCAGTTCGGCTCAGTAGATGTCTTGCGGCGGGAGGTTGTCCGCGTCCAGGTCGTCTTCCGTGATGATCCGGAATCCCTTGTCGGTCAGCGTTTTCATCGCCAGGTCGATGTTCTCAACCATGATCGCGACCGCGGGCTTGCCATGCGGACGCATGAACAACGGGTAGCACTGGATGATGTTCAGTTCCGCTTGCAGCAACGCCGTGCAAACTCTCAACAGAGGTTGAGGGCCTTCGGGCAATTCCACGCCCACCAAATCGGATTCGATGATGGCGAGTCCCGCGCGTTCCAGGATTTCGCGGCCGCGGTCAGCGTCGCTGATCAGGAAACGAACGAACGCACATTCTGCCGCGTCGTTGATCGACAGGGCCACGATTCGGATCCCAGTCCCCTCGAATCGACGCACCACTTCGAGCAATTGCCCGACTCGGTTCTCGAGGAAAATGGTGAATTGGCGAATCGCGGGAAATTCGCGACCGCGCATGGTATCGAATTGCGTGTCTGCACCGGCTCCAAAGCTCATGCTCGCAATCTCTTGTTAGCGGCAAAATGGCGTAATCGCGGGAGTCTACCGGTCGGTTCGACACACGGCAAACCGTCTGGTGCCTCGATTTGATGCGGGTTACCGCAAGGATGCAAGCATTTTCGGAGGCGAAACCGTTGAGGATGGCCGGCGGGCATGATCGCTGGGCGACCGCAGTGGTTCCAGATCAGGTGCTGCAGTCGTGTGAGGTCTGCCATGCAGCCTTTCGTGGGTGGGCTGGCGCGCCGTTTGCCTCCTTTGAGTGGTGCTTATTCCATGTCCGTGGCAGACGCGGGCACTCAACCTCACCAACAAAAGGTTCCCCCATGAAAATTCTCCATCGCCAACAACCGCTGCTTCGTTCCTTGGTTGCGACTGCTGCCGTCTCTTTTCCGCTCGCCTGCACGCCAGTCGCAATGGGGCAAACGGGAGACTTTGATCCGGAGGACCGCGGCAGCAAAGTCGAAGACGACGCGTGGTACGACATCTCAGAATGGTTTGACGGCAACGACTACAACCCGACGGACGAGGCCATCGGACGCTGGGATGACGAAGTCTTTTCCTATGAAGATGCTCGCACAAGCAGCGACTCAGACAACGACCAATTGATCATTCCTGCCGACACGTTTTATGGCGAGGACTACAACGAAAGCTATGTGTCGTACGAGGATCGCGACAAGGACGGAACGTACGAGCGATCCACTCGGTACGTCGATCGTGACGGAGATTATCTGAACGACGCGTACGTCTCTTATGTCGACGAGGATGGCGATGGAATGTACGACAACTATGATTACTCGGAGCTAGGCAGCACCTCCAAAAACGCGGTTCCTCCATCCGCGATCGCTCAATCCGTGAAAGATGGTTTGAGTGGCAAGCGTCATGAAGTGACTGGCACGGTTCGCGAGATCAAGACCGTCCAGCGAGGCAACGAGTACTCGATGATGATGCAGGTCGAATCCCAAGGCGACAAAGACATCTGGATCGATCTCGGCGGACATGCAACAGGCGTTCAACTCTTCAAAGATGATCAAGCGACTTTCTACGGGCCGATGGTGAAACGAGGCGAGAAGGAGGTGCTGGTGGCGACCGCTGTCGATCTGCCGAAACTCGGGATGTACAAGATCGAACGATCCGGCAGTCGCTACGCCGGTGAAGTTCAGTCAACCAAAACGGCCACGGTCCGCGGAAAAGAGCACTTGGTTGTCAAGTTGAAGACCAAGGACGAAAAAATGATGACCGTCGACATGGGGGGCGCTTCGGAGGCGAAGAAACCGGGTGAAGGAGAAAAAATCATTGTCACAGGGGTGCCAGTGAAAATCGGTGACCGAGTCATCCTGATCGCTGATCAAAAGCAGAGCTGAACAGGATTGTGTTCCGTTTATTGTAAACCAGTGCGCTGCCTCTAAGGCGGAGGGTCTTTCTATAGACCCTGTTTAGGGTGCTCTGTTGTCCGTTGCGGGGTCCGTTCGGCGGCTCGTGCGTGTTTTCAACACGTGAGTTTCAGTGGCGATCGCGCGGTTCTCATCCGCTGCGGCCCCGCAAGTGAGGGCAATCTTCCCGAGAGATCTATAGGTTTTGATGGTGGAATCGGCTTGGAATTGTGTCATATTAGCAAGCTAATGTGAAATGCGATTGATTTATCGCGTGCATTGAGCATGATTCTTGCGCGTTATCCGCCTTTCGCTCTTCACCCAGCCTCGCGATTTCAATTCACGCAGTGGCTAGGTGGCCAAAAACAGAGAAGAAGTTTCTCGATCTGCTGCTGTCACGATCGATTTCAAATCCATGGAGATAGTTCTATGAAATATTGTCACTTCAAAATGCTCGGTTTGGCTGCGCTGCTTGGCCTGGCTGCCATCAGTGGTTGCACCGAATCCAAGCCCGCCGCGACGTCGACAGACGAGCTGACTCAGTTTTTGAACGACAACCCCGAGCTGAAAGAACCCAAAGAAGAAGTTCCTCCATCCGATCCAACTCAATCCTGATCTTTTCTCGTCATCGGGCTCTGGGGCTCGATTTCGAGAGGATCTTCATGGACGCCACTTTGACCGAATTTTCGGAAGGTTTTATCAATGAACGTACGTAGAAAGACGCAAGGCTTCACGTTGGTGGAGCTGCTGGTGGTGATCGCCATCATCGGTGTTCTCGTTGGGTTGCTTTTGCCGGCGGTGCAAGCCGCTCGCGAGGCAGCTCGCCGCATGAGTTGCAGCAACAATTTCAAGCAACTCGGTTTGGCAATCCACAACTATCACTCGGCTTACAACGCGATGCCGAAGCATGGTTCAGGGACTTACACCGACTATCCAACCGACAATGGGATCAATCCTCCGGGCGGCAATCGCTCGGATTTGTCCGTGTTGGTTGGCATGCTGCCGTTTGTTGAGCAGCAAGGTCTTTGGGAAGTGATCAGCAATCCCACGGACTCAGGTTTTCAGGCGATGGGACCTTGGCCGAACCGTCAGTTGGCCGCCCATGCCACGTTTCCTTATGACCCGTGGTTGACCAACATTCCTACTTTTCGTTGCCCAAGCGATCCAGGCGTCGGCTTGCCTGCTCACGGCCGAACGAACTACGCCGTGTGCTTGGGCGACTCGGGGACGTTGGCCGACGTTGGTGATACCACTGACTTCGGTAACAGCCGGGGTTTGCGGATCTATCAACAAACGGCCTGTCGCGGTGCCTTCATTCCGCGAACGCAGACCAAGTTTCGTGGCATCTTGGACGGTTTGTCCAACACGATCGCGATGGGTGAAATCATCACCGACTTGGGTGACTACGACACGCGTTCCCATGCAGTGGACAGCCCCGTTGAAGTTTGGCGAGAAAACAATGCGTTGTCATGTCGTCAATACATTGACGTGGATCGCCCTCAATTCTGGCGCAATGATGGCAGCACGCCTTTCACCGGTGACGCGGAGCAGCGTCGTGGTTTCAAGTGGGCGCTTGCTCGTCCGTTGTACACCGGCTTTGTCACAGTTTTGGCGCCCAACGATGAGTTGTGCTTTCAAGGCAACCAAGAGCGCGAAGGCGATGTCACTCCCAGCAGCCGTCACCAAGGTGGTGTGCATGTGTTGATGTGCGATGGTGCGGTCAAGTTCATCACGGACTCGATCGAAGCCGGCAACAGCAACAGCGCTCAGGTTCGTCATGGCAGTGGATTCTTGACGCCTGGTTCGCCATCGCCGTTCGGCGTCTGGGGAGCCCTGGGCACTCGCGCTGCGAAAGAAGTCATCGACACAGAGTTTTGAGTTCTGGTCGTTTGAGAGTCTGAGCGACGTTGGTCGCTCAGGTTGGTTGGCTCTCGCGGTGGAAAGCGATCACCGCGGTGTCGGCATTGAGATTGGGATCGTTGTCAGGTTCGATGCGTTGGCCCTGGTCAACGTCCCAGAAGACTTCCTGGTCGATCACGACGTTCAATTGGCCCAGCAGGTCACGAACGTCGGCGATCGTAGGGAAGCGTCGGTTGGGCGTGTTGTGCCAATCGAAGTCAAACTCGCCGGGTGCTTTCGGCGATCGCCCATGCGTCACGTAGTGATCTCGGAGTTGGCGATAGGCAAAGTTGGGAAAGCTGATGATCGCATGTCGCCCGACTCGCAGCATTTCGTCGAGCAATTCGACGACGTTCTCGACGGCTTGCAGAGTCGCGTTGAGCACCACGTAGTCGAACAGGTCGTCAATGAAGGCGGGCCGCCCGTTGTTCAAGTCGTAATCGATCACGTCGATGCCTCGCATCGCCGTTGACAACAGGTTCTCTTGAGCCACTTCGACGCCCATCAGTCGTTGTCCAGGTTCCTGATGCCGGTTGCGAATCGCGGCGAGCAATTGACCCTTCCCGCAGCCAAGGTCCAGCACGCTGGCTCCTTTGGGAATGATTTCCAAGATCGATTCTTCGTCGACATTCAACGTGATGTCGGATGGGACCGCAGGGTGCGTTTCGGCGTCTCTCAGTCGCTCGCGAATCAGCGGTCCATAGGTCGCGATGTCCTTGGCAATCAAAAACGCATCGTGGCCCGCATTGGTGGTGATTTCGGCGTAGGTGACTCGTTTGTCTAAGGCCGTCAGTGCGTTGACGATGTCACGGGACTGAGCCGGTGGGAACAACCAGTCGCTGCTGAAGCTGACCAGCAGGAAATCGCAAGTCGCTTCGTCGAAGGTTTCCATCAACTTCAAACGTGTGCCGCCGAGATCAAACAGATCCATCGCCATGGACAGCGTCACGTAGCTATTCGCATCAAAGCGTGTCGTGAACTTTTGGCCCTGATGTGCCAGGTAAGACCCGATGCTGAATCGCTGTTCGAATTGCGATGCAATCTGCCGAGGGTCGTGGCGATCGGGATCGAATTTGGCCTCCATCGCTTCGACGGACAGGTACGTGATGTGGCCTAGCATTCGTGCGATCGCCAATCCCGTGTCGGGGCGTTGGTCCTTGTCGTAGTACTGACCGCCGGCGA
Organism: Rhodopirellula sp. JB055; assembly: GCF_043100905.1. NCBI lineage: Bacteria > Pseudomonadati > Planctomycetota > Planctomycetia > Pirellulales > Pirellulaceae > Rhodopirellula > Rhodopirellula sp. JB055. The sequence goes on from NZ_JBICHO010000283.1 coordinate 6,309, forward strand.
AGTGTGGGTCGGTTTGGATCGCATTGCGAGCGATGACATCGAACCCGAGGGCTTGGCTGTTGAGTCGTGGCGACGTGGCGATCGCGATGCAGGTTTGGGCCGCATCGGGATAGCGATTGACCCACTGCAAGGCTTGGTGCCCGCCAAGGGAGCCGCCGACGACTGCTCGCCACCGTTGGATTCCAAGGTAGTCTGCCAATCGCTTTTGAACCTCCACGATGTCGCCAATCGTGATCCGAGGGAAGTTGGCGCCATAGGGTTGGCCATTCGGCGAGGTTGGGTCTGCATCGCCAGGACCGGTGCTGCCGCGGCAGCCCCCGAGAACGTTGGGGCAGACGACGAAGAATCGATTCGTGTCGATGGGCAGTCCGGGGCCGATCAAGCCATCCCACCAACCTGGTTGGTCGTCAGGATTGTGGCGTGCCGCGTGCGAGTCACCGGAGACTGCATGGCAGACCAGGATCGCATTGGACGCGTCTTCATTCAGGGTGCCCCACGTCTCATAGCAGCACCGAACGTCGGGAAGTTCGCCGCCGCGCTGAAGGGGCAGCGGTTGGTCAAACGTCACGTAGTTGGCATACGTCAAAGGAGCGTGGGTCCGCACATCGTCGGTGATAGACTGGTCCTCGTTGTAAGGCTCACCCTTGGAGTTTTGGCTTTCGATTCGCTTTTTCCGAAGCTATCTCCCGGAAGCATTTTCGCG
>NZ_JBICHO010000284.1:0-3007 GCF_043100905.1 Rhodopirellula sp. JB055
GGGATGCGAGTTCGCTTGGGCTCCGGTGCACCGGCGGGTTGTTTCCACAACCACCTCAGAGCAAACACGCCCATCGGCGGCAACAAAAACAGCGACGACAAGTGCTGGGCCACCGCATACCATCTTACGCTGCGATCGGACAACGAGAACGCTTCGGATGACAGAAACGGCAACGCAATCATCGATCCCCATCGATGTTGATGCGTGAACGAATCCCAGAACACATGCGTCGACGCACCTACCAAAACACATACCGCAACCAACAAAATCGATGGCCACTCCACCGAAACCGGGCGATCCGCGATCGGTCGAACCCGACTCCGCAACAGCCCCGGCAGCAACTCCACCGCCGGTTGCTTGATCAGCAAATGATAGACAAAGTACGCAGCGACGCCGACTGGAACGCAGTCGATGAATAGCCCACGGATGCTGTGAAACGACTCGTAGTCAAACAGCATCGGAAAGAAGACGCCCGCGTCGGGCACCATACACCCGATCGCGAGAGCGGAGAAGGGCAATCGCCACTTTGCCATCCACGCGATTGGAATTGCCGCTGCAACATGTGTCGGAGTGAACGGCATCGAATTTCAAATCGCGTGTTGGGCAGACTCTACGAGCAAGCTCAGTTGGCTTGAACCAGAACATTCGCCGAGCTTGGCAAAACACTGACCGAAGCCCCCGACTCGAGCAAGTTCTCAGCCTCCATCACTTGAAGCACCGCTTCGAGGATTTCGGGATCTCGCTTGGCGATCTCGTTCAGTTTTTCACCCACGACGCTCGGACGCGCCGCAGCGGCTTCGGCCATCTTACTCGACACCTTCAGCGCGGTCTCACTCTTGATCAAACCCACACGGTTTTCACCGTCTTGCTTCATCGCACTGGTCACCTGAACCAATCGTTTGACGACCTTTTCGGTGATGTTCTCGACCATATGACGGTCGGTAAAGGCGACCTTTCGAATGTAGACCGAACCCAACCGATATCCCCACTTTTCTGACAGAGGCGACACCGCCTGCCGGACAGTTCGGGAAAGACTGTGCCGATCCTCGAGCATCTTTTCCATTTCCAAATTGCTCAGCGTCGAGATCGTCGAACTGGTCACATTGGCCTGCAACGAGCCGTCCGGATTTGCATTGGTGAACAGGAACGCAATCGGATCCTGCACCTGCATCTCGTACCAAATCCCCACGCCCATCGGAGTGCCTTCTTCCGAATTGACCATTTGGCTGCGCAAGTAGTGCTGACGCAGCGCCGTGTCGACGACGTACTTCTTTCCAAAGAAGGGAATCAACATCGCCTTGGCACCAAAGTGAACCAAAGGGAATTGCAAACCGGGCGTTTTGATCTCACCCAACACCTTGCCAAACAAAGTGAAGACCTGCGACTCACACTCAGCGACGCAGCAATACAAACCAAAGAAACGAGCGAATCCGAGCAAGATCGGAACCAGCATCAACCCGAAAACGAAGCCGGGAACAAAACCAAGAACATCCATCTTATGCCTTCCCTTCAATCTTTGATTCGTTTTGATAAATACGCTCAGTGCGTTTGAACAACGGCACTCGCAGATTTCGCAAGTAAGCCTTCAAGCAATCCGATCCGCCCTCGGACTTGATGCTGATCAACGTCCCGGCAAGCTCATGAAGTGGAGCCACTTCGGCTTGAGCATTGTTCGTCGCAATCTCGACCGCACGAGCACTCATCGTGATCTGCTGCTCTGAATCCGCACGCGCGGTGCTGATGTCAGCGGCAACTTGGTTGCGTGTGCTATTGATCGCCGACAAGGCTCGGTCGACTTCGGCGGGAGGATCAATTTCGGTGATCAACGCGGCATCGAGCTCAATGCCGTATCGGCCGGTCGTCGAACGGCACTGCTCTTCCATGTACTGATTCAACAGCGGCAAGTTTTTACGCAAATCGTTGATCGAAACACCTTCGGAAAGTTCAACCGCACTCGACTTCGATTCGATGTCGCCTTCGCCTGTGCCAGCGATTGCTTCAGTTTCTGCAACGGCATCGGCCAACAAGCTTTGTCCCTTGGGATCGACAAAGTTCGCAATCCGCTCACGCAGCACGGAGACGAAATACCCCATCACATGCTCCAGCGGGCTCTCCACGCCAAACAGATACGGGTAGAGGTTGTTCTCGCTGATCCGGTAGCGAATCTGGCCGTTGACTCCCGTGGTCAGGTTGTCTTTGGTGACCGCTTCGATCGTGCTTTGAGCCTTGGATGGGTCCCACGTCAGATCGACCGTTTGAGTCGCGACGCTGACCTTGTGAACCCGCTGCCAAGGCAACTTGAAATACGGTCCGCCGGGACCGATCACTTCGACTTGCGGGTACTCATAGCGTTCCCGTTCGTCATCCGAAAGAACTGGACCATCGGATCCCGCCCCAAGACGTTTCACCGCCCCAAAGGTCGTGACGACCGCTCGCTGATCCGGTCGCACGGTGTACAAACACCCGACCAGAACCTTGAGAGCGGCATAAAAGCCGACTCCCATCATCAACCCAACCATAAAAAACACGCTGCTTACCTCCCAAAGAAAATTCTTGCTCTATCCGACCTCAATGTCATCCGAATTCGGCAGCGTACGCTGCCTGAAACCCTAGCCCGCAACAGAAGCCAAGGAGCTCTCCGCCACGAATTCATTTGTTTTCTACGCAGGCTGGTCCGAATGTAACGACTGAAAGAGGGCGATGCTGAATGAAGAGGCTGGTTTGCAAGCCGGAAAGGGCGCGGGTTGGTTGGTGCTGATGTGCCAGCGCCGACGTAGGCCAGGTCATGACCTGGCACCCAGCCGATGCTTTGGAACAAAGCGAGGCGTCCAATCACCTCATCTGCAAGCTCCCAAACGCGCCGGCCATTCACCATGCCAGGCGGGGCCTGGCCTACCATTGCAGCGACTCAGACCTGGGAACTGGAAAGGTTCCATAAAAAAATTCGAATTGCAAAATCGCAGCCAGAGATTCAGCGCCGACGTAGGCCAGGTCATGACCTGGCACC
>NZ_JBICHO010000285.1:0-5325 GCF_043100905.1 Rhodopirellula sp. JB055
GTTCATCGATGAGAAGACCAGTATCGAACGCCAGTTGCTGCGTGGTCGAAAAATCGCGGAGCACAACGAACGCGTCGAAACCGAAAACGATGGCGAGCCACTCGAGTTGCGGCTGACGGACCTGGATCCCACCGCTGCCAAGCGACGCTACCGCGTGTTCAAGGAAAAAACCTGGGACGCCCTGCAGTCACTGAAGAAGATTTATCACTACCACTTCATCGACGCCGGTGGCGACATCGCGGAAGTGGAACGCAACATCCGTAGCGAGCTGGAATACCAATCGTCGCTGGAGTTGGATCCTGAAACCTACGACGCGGTGCGGCACTTGCCTTTGGCATCCGAACTCGGCGTGCACGCTCGTCAAGAATTGGTTCGTCGACTCGATGGGTACGAACTAGAAGATCGCGAGTTGTTCCACCATGTGATTGAGATCATTCAAAGTCGGTTCATGCCAATCGTTCGACGTCACGCGATCGCTGGTTTGGCGGTTGTGAACAGCGAAGATCCGATCTTCGAAAACCCAGTGACTTTGGCGATGGTCATCGATGTGTTTGCCGAGCGAGGTTTTCGCGCGGTCGCAAACATCAACTTGGCCGAAACGCCTGACCACTTTGATTTGAAAACCGGCAAGATCACCTGTGTGACCAAGAAGATCTATCGCTTCCAAATTCGATTTGCAGGTTCGGAAATTCGCCGTGGCGGACGCTGAGCGCACGCTGCTGCTGGTTCCGACGGTGGGAGAACGCTCCAAGTTGTTGGAGCACCTCGATTCACTTGCACAGCCAAACCGAAATTGGCTCTGCGAGTTGTGTGGGTTTGGTTTGGTGGCGGCCGCTGCTGCGACGATGCGTTCGATTCAGATCCATCGCCCCGATCGAGTCCTCTTGGCCGGAATCGCGGGAGGATTGTCGGATTCCGCCGCGGTCGGTTCCGCACACTGGTTCCAAAGTGTGATTTGCGACGGCATTGGCGTTGGCGAAGGCGATGCCTTGCTCTCCGCCAGCTCGCTTGGTTGGCAGCAATGGCCCGGTACCGATGAGAAATCAGCCGAACCGATCGGTGACCAACTGAATTTGGTCTCTCCCGCTCAAGGCAACCGACCAAGCAGTCCTGCCAAGACTCTGGTCAGCGTTTGTGCGGCGTCTTCGGATGCGGCCATGGCGATTCGCCGCAGGCGTTTGGGCGGTTCGCCACCTGCTGATGCCGTGATCGCCGAAGACATGGAAGCGTTTGGAGTCGCACTGGCATGCCAGATGTCATCGACGCCCTGCATGGTCGTCCGGGGAATCAGCAACATCGCGGGCGATCGCGACCATTCCAAGTGGCAGATCGATTTGGCGATCCAGGCGGTCGCGAAGCGTTTAGCAGAACTGAATTGAATCCGCCAACGCAGTCATCAATCCTGGACCGCATCGTCGACGGTGACGAGTTCTTCCACGCCTCCGTCACCAGGATGGAAACGGCCCGCGAAAAAGTCGGCCACCAAGTGTTTGCCAAGCACGGACCGAGGGCGACGACCAAACAGCGAGCGGTAAATCATCCACTGCTCGCTGCCGACTTGGATTCGAAATCCAGTGGCAATGTTTCGCGGGATCAATTGCAATTCATCGGCGACGGTGAGCGTTCGCCAGGTGCGTTTCCGGTGAAAACGACGCGATTGGAAATCGAACCACATCGGGCTGTAGACCGCTCCGATGCCCGTGGTCGTCACGATGACCGAGTTGAATTCGTTTTCGGTGCTGCTGGGTTCGGCGGTGCAGTCCGTGGGCCCGATTCGCCATTCTGCGGCGGGCAAAGGCAGCATCATGGCGCGGCGTTTCTTGTCGTGGAGATAAACTTCGCGAGTTTGTTCATCCGGAATCGCGGCCACGTCTTCGCAAATTGGAAATCGAGTCACGCAGTCGATGCGGACGCCGGCCAACGAACCGTAGGGACTGGACGTGCCACCGGATCCGTGATCGGTCGCGTTTGAGGTAGCCGTCGCTTGGGGATCAAATTGAGATGGCAACACGGCGTCCGAAACCATCACACAACGGTCATCGCGAACAACCATGAACTGACGCTGCAGCACGACTCCACCGGTGAAGGGCTGCTCCAGTTCGAGGTAATGAATGTCATCGTCGGTGTACTCACACGTCGATTGCCAGGCACCTTTGGGATGCTGACTGACGCCATCCAGTTCAATCGTTGTGTGCAGCGGGCCTCGAAAAATGGTGCGGCGTCCGCCCATGATTTCGATTTGCATCACTTCATCGCTGTAGTCAATGAAGGTGCGACCGCGTCGAACATCCCACTCGGGCAACATCGCGACCAAGCCAGCCACGTCGCTGTGCCACATCGATTCAGGCAGTGAAATCTCCCAGGCCAACCGCCCACCGCTTTGACTTTGCCCCAAGGAGGCGGAGAACGCGGGCAGCAGAGAATCGGTATCGTACTGCATCGCACGCCCCATCAACCCGGCGGGAGCGATCGGGCGAACCGCTTTGGTCTTTTTCGAGGAAGACTTCTTTTTCTTGGGCGACGACTTGGATCGCGAAACCAAACCGACATGATCAAGAGCCACGTCACGGGATGTCGTGTCGGATAACACGGGCGATCCATCCACGCGCGACGTCGCGGCGATCCAACCGGCCAATTCTTCTGCGGTCGCGCGGTGGGATTTTTTGAACTTGCGTTTGGCAGCCACTCGCATCCATTCTTCGCAGCGAATGACCGATGCCATGATGGCCCGCAACGCCCACGGGGTACGCAAGGCTTCGTCGATCGAGTCCTCATGATCCAAGTAGGCTTGGACGGCTGAAGCGGATGGTTTTGCACGAGCGGCACAACTGGGAATGTCCGCCAATCGGTGCGCCAGGATCAGGCCCACTTCACCGGCCAACAACAAGTGATGGGGCGATTGCGGTTCGTCTTGAGCCAACACGGACACCACGCGTCGCTGCAGTTCGGACAGCAGGTTCCACCACAGTTCCAAAGGCAAAATTGTGGTCAGGGCAGGCAGCGAGGCGGCCCAAAGAATGCAACCGACATCGCCCGCCAGATCGGAACGCCCGTCTCGAGAAGCTTCCAAGAACAATTCCGCCGCGGGAATCAAATCCGTGTCGAAGGATGGGCACTGGTCAGCATCGGCAGTCGCTAAAATCGCCAATTGCTCACTGAGAGCATCAATGGGGCCATTGAGCAACGCAGCCATTCCCCACAGATAAATTTGGCCATCAATCGCGTCGTCGCCAAACCGCTGGGACATGGATTGGCGTTGCCGTCGAGACTCGATTTTTTTGCGTAGGTTCTGCCAAGCGGCCACATCGGGCATCCGAGTGATGCTGGCGATCCCGTCCGCAGACGTGGGCTGCGCTTTCGGGTCACGCTTCGAGGACGAATTCGTTTTGGATGGCGGTTTGGTCAGTGTCATGGACCCGAGGTGCAACGCAGGGAATAATCGTTGGAACGATCGACGAATCGACTGGCTACGCAGTCTAACCGGGCGACGCCAGTTGTAGACTCCCCGCATTTGAGTGATTGAGAAATTCATGTTCATGAAATCTATTTCAGGCGTTCGCCGGTCTTTTTTGGCCTCCGACCCACGTTGTTTGCCATCCTGGATGGGTGGTGAAATGGTTCGAAGCGGCCAGCGGGGCCGCCCCAGATCGGTCTGCGGATGGCTGGCGATTTTCCTAGCCGCGTGGCGGGGCAATGCGGGACGGTCCAAGTTGGCGGCCCAAGACGATTCGGTAAAAACCGGACCAGCGGCCGAAAACGAAAAGGCAGATGAGCGTTCGCTCGGAACCCCGGCGAGCGATGATCCTGACCCGTACGATGACGCTGCCATCCAAGCCGAATTGGAAGAATGGGATCGGCAAATGCGAGCGATGGCGGACAAGTACGCTGCACCTCCGGGAGCCAAACAGATCACCAAGCTTCCTGATCTGTGGATCGATACCAAAGCCAAGCGGGTCTACATCGATGGCTATGTCACGATGCGAAATGGTGCCTTGGAAATGTTCGCTTGCCCCGTGGGAACGAAGGAACACGAATCGATTGTCGCCGCGTTTGCAAAGAGTAAAGAAGTCCATGCGGCCTTGCTAGCGCTGGGGACCAAATCCGGAACGCCGGTGTCGTACGATCCAGAATTCAAACCGCCAACCGGCCAACCGGTCGCTGTCTGGGTGACTTGGCGAGACAAGAATGGAAAGTTCAAAGTCGCCGACGCGAGAAGTTGGGTTCAAAACCACGAAACCAAGAAATCGATGACCGACCAATGGGTTTTCGCCGGCAGCCAACTCTGGACCGATCCCGTCGACAAGGTCACTCACTACTCGGCGGATTCAGGCGACATGATTTGTGTTTCCAACTTCAGCAGCGCGATGTTGGACGTGCCGTTTTCCAGCAGTGCCCAAGCCGGCAGCCTGCTGTTTGTCGCATTCACCGAACGCATTCCCGAGCAAGCGACGTCGGTCCGGTTGGTCTTGGTGCCGCAGTTCGAAAACGATCCGAAGGCGACCACCCCACCGAACGAATCGGTTTTGCCGTTGGTGAAGAAGCCCGCCAAAGAGTCCGCTGAAAAACCTGCCGAAGCGGAAGCAGATGCCAACCCCAAAACCAGCAACAACGCAGCGGGAAATCGCTGATCGTGACCGAATCGACTCGAGTCTTATTGGTGGGCGCGGGAGTCGTCGGCCGCGCGATTGCGACTGATCACCTGCTGGCGGGACGCGAAGTCTGGATGGCAGATCGCGACGAAGCGATTTTGTCAGAAGCCTGTGACGCGGTGCTCCGGCGGACCGATGGCGTGGCCGATTCAGCTTCGCCATGGGGAGCGTTGGTGCCGATTCCGATCGTGCACCTGATGCCAGCTTCGCATGACGAGCCAACCGATTCGCCGGAAGCCTTGCCGACGTGGTTGGTGATTGAATCGATCGCTGAAAAATTGCCGATCAAGCAAGCGTTCTTTGCTGAAGTCGAAACTTGGTTTTCACGGGCCCCGATCTTGACCACGAACACATCGACCTTGCCGATTGGCGAGATCGCCGGCGCGATGAAAACTCATGCCTCACGATTTTGTGGGATGCACTTTTTCATGCCCGTCGTGGGACGTCATGCGGCGGAGATCATCGGGCATCCAGGAACCAGCGACTCGGTTATCGCGGCTTGCGAAGAACACGTTCGTCGATTGAAAAAGGCTCCGCTGCGAGTGATGGATTCGCCGGGGTTTGTCGTCAACCGAATGCTGGCCCCCTATTTGAATCTCGCGATGCAATTGCTGTGTGGCGGTGTGTCGGCTGCCACGATTCGCGAGGCGGCACTGCGTTATGGCATGCCGATGTC
>NZ_JBICHO010000286.1:0-2928 GCF_043100905.1 Rhodopirellula sp. JB055
GGCCGAATGACGGGATCTCTTCCAAGTCATTGACCCACGAAAGAACGCCTTGAGCTCCTCCCCATCTGATCTCGCCCCGCCCGATCACAACGCTGATTCGTTGACAGCAAATGCGCGAAAGACGGATGCAGAAACACCAGCATCCGGAAACCCGGCATCCGGAGAAGTACTCGTGAGTGAATACCGCGACCTGCGGGCTCCCACGCAAACGCTGGGAACCTTGATCGAGCCGCCACTTTGCGATGCAGAACTTCTGCTGAAAAACAATCTCGCGACCGCCCAAGCGGAGATGCCCGCCGGATCGCTGTGGGCGGATCTGCGGAACGAAGCACGAGAACAACTCGTCAACGACGCCCGTCGATACACATCGTCTTACCGTGACGTCGCGTCCTTCTGTGCTGATCAGCCAAACCACGCCGGCGAGAACAACTCTCGCCCGATCGTGATGGCAGGCCACCAACCCACGCTTTTTCACCCCGGGGTTTGGTTCAAGAATTACACGCTGCAAAAAATCGCGAGCGACTGCTGTGCGCTTCCGATCAACCTGGTGATCGATAATGACATCGCCACCACGCGTTCCATTCGTGTCCCGCAACTGCAGCCACAAGCGGGATTCTCCGGCGAGCACCGAGGCGGACCGCGGCAGGGTTCTTGGCAATCCATTTCCTACGATTCGGGCGGCGAAACCCTCCCGTTTGAGCAAGCACAAATTCGTGACAAGGAACGATTCACTCATTTCGACTCGGGTGTTCGGCGCTTGATCGCTCCTTTGGTCAGCAACCCCTGCGTAACCGAGCTTTGGTCGCACGCGCGTGAAGCGATCGCGCGTTGCGGCATCGCCGGTTGTGCGTTGGCCCAAGCCCGCCACGCACTCGAAGCGAACATGAAATGGCAGACCCTGGAACTCCCTCTCGGAGTCGCCGTTCGCGGCCGGCCGTTCGCTCGGTTTGTGATGGAAATCATTGACCAAATGGAACGTTTTCGAACGGTTTACAACGACTCCGCCGACCACTATCGGGCCTGGCACGGCATCCGCAGCTCAGCTCACCCAGTTCCCAACCTGGGCCTTCAAGACGGATGGATCGAAACGCCTCTATGGGTCTACGGCAACAGCAACCCTCAACGCCGCGGCGTCTGGGTTCGTCGCGAAGGCGATCAGTGGCGAATCAGTGACGCGCCATCGATTTCGGCCTCCTCAGGGAACTCGCAGGATGGACTGGTCTCACTGACGGTCTCGGCAGTCGACCGCGATTTAGCGGCCACTCAATTGATGGAAGCCGCCTCGCCGGAATTCAAACTCCGTCCTCGCGCCTTGATGACGACGATGTTTGCCAGATTGGTGCTTAGCGACCTGTTCCTGCACGGGATCGGTGGCGGTAAATACGACCAACTCGCCGACCGAATCATCGCCCAATTCTTCGGGGTCACCCCCCCGGGATTGCAAGTCGTCTCGGGAACCATTCGCTTGCCTGGGCAGGAACTCGACGAATCCCTTGAAGGCCGTCGGCGGGATCTCTTGCGAAAAGAACGTGAACTCCGTTTCCAAGGTGAAAAATGGCTGAATGACGGCAATTCCACCCATCGTGTCCTCCAGGCCCGAAAACTGGAACTGCTCGACCAAATGCCCTCCTCAGGCAGCCGAAGCGATTGGCACCGCGAGATTTCTCGCGTGAATACCCTGATCGCTCAGCAACTCGACGAACAGCGACGGGAAACGCGACAGCAACTCCATCGTCTGGACAGAGACGCGGCCACCGAGAAGATCCTCTGCAGCCGCGAACTATCGTTCAGCCTCTTTCCCTTGGAATTCCTTCAAGAATCCTTTGCCAAAATGGCATGAGCTTGACGATTGGAGTTGTCGAGCGCTAATTTTTCGCTATTCTCTGCCGTTTGCCGACGAACAAAGTTGGTTTTTGGCATCAACATTTAACCCGCGAGTAGCATCGGATGAAGGTCGTTAGTAGCATTGGAGCGTTGAAGTACCGCCACCCGGATTGCCAGGTGGTCAAACGCCGAGGCCGTATTTACGTGATTTGCAAAAGCAATCCTAAGTTCAAGGTCCGTCAAGGCGGTGCGAAGAGCAAGAAAGCCCGACGCTAGTCATGCCCGTTGCATCGAAAACGGGGAGTGATCTGATTCGGCTCCCCTTTCGATAAGACCGGCATTGTCACACCCCGCATCTCCCATGACTCCCCCGCCTTCAACGTCCGGCGAATTCCGGGCAAGTGGCACGGGTGAATTGGCAAGCAGTGAGTCCGACCTCCAACGCAGCCCCAACCAAGTGGCTCGAACATCGGATCACAATCAGGATGGACAATCCGCCATCCCCGTAACGGTAGGCACTCCGGACGTGCATCAAATCAGTGTCTGCACGTTCGACGAACTGGCCGCCGAGGACCTGGAACGGTGGGAACAAATTCGGTCACTGACCGACGATTTCACCCCGCCTTTTTTTGCGGCCCGTTTCGCAGCCGCGGTTCACGCCGTTCGGAACGATGTCTTGATCGCAGTCCTGCGAGCGAAAGACAACACACCGCTGGGTTTCTTTCCGTTTCACCGCATCGGTGGTGTGGGAGTCCCGGCGGGTCGCTTTCTGAATGACGCACAGAACGTCATTGCAGCCCCCGGGCTGATCGTCGACTGGACGGAACTGGCTCGGGCAGCAAAGGTCCGGGCGTTCAACTTGCACGCCATCGCTGGATGCGATCCCACCTGGACTCAGCGATACAACCTTCAATCCGTCAAAGCCTTTCGCGCGTTGCAACAAACCCTTCATCATCGAAGCAACGTCCGTCGACAAAGTCGTGGTCACCTTCGAAGGCCCCAGCAAGTTCATCCATCGAGGCAAAGAAACGAGCGAAATTCATTGGAAATTCCTAACAGGTAAGGATAGGTACACGGACGATCGACGAGTTCGCTGGCGACAAG
>NZ_JBICHO010000287.1:0-7144 GCF_043100905.1 Rhodopirellula sp. JB055
GGGGCTTTGGTCGAAAGCTGGCTCTGGAATTTCGGCGATCCGGATTCAGGGCCTGATAATACCTCTGACCTGCAGAACCCAACACATTTGTTTAGTGATCAGGGCGGTGTATATGAGGTCGTGTCCCGGCGAGTCTAACGACTCACCGGGATGAATCAGGCACGTACAGAAAGCGGCAAGCGGAATTAGGCAAGAACAACCGTGTGGTCGAGTGGTTGCCCGTTCACCGCTGGTCTATTTCGAGGTGTGCAAAAACGTTTTCCAGGACGCATAACGAGGGTCGTCCATGGAATGAGTCATCAACGGGTTGAACCGTGGCTTGACCGGCCGCGACAGCAGCTTCATGCGGGCCTGTTGCGGCGTGCGCCCACCCTTGCGGCCGTTGCAACGCAAGCAGCAGCAGACGATGTTTTCCCAGGTGGTTCCGCCGCCATGAGAGCGAGGCACCACGTGGTCCAGGCTGAGCTTGTGGGTGGGTTCCATCTTGCCGCAATATTGACACGTGTGGTCATCCCGCGCGAACAGGTTTTTGCGGTTGAACCGAACCGTTTGAGCTGGCATCCGATCGAACCGAGTCAACCGGGTGATTCGAGGGACTTTCATTTCAAACCCAACGGCTTGAATGAATTCATCGTCTGGTTGCTTTTGATCCGAAGCCAATTGGCTCAGTTCGCACCAACTATCGAAGTCGTATCCGATGAATTGCCCATCGTCATTGTCAATGACTTCTGCACAATCGCGATACAAAAGCGTCAATGCTCGACGAACATTGACCACGCGGATCGCCATGTAAAAGCGATTCAGCACCAACACGTTGGTCTCTAAAACCCGTCCGCTCATTGTTGCGTCAGTCCTTTCCTCGAGTCAGAAAGTTGGCTTCGAAGTTGCTCCATCTTAGCGTTTGGGAAAACAAGAAACCACACTCACGCAGTCGTTTGTCACCTCGCCCGATCGTTTTGGAATCGTGTCGGGGCGGGTTCCCAATTCGCCAAAGAGACTGGAAATTACCGGGTTTGGTTCACTCTTGTTGTCCCATTTGGCTTTCCTCTTCAATTCTTCCGACAGATTTCACCTCATGATCAATCTGCAGATGGGATGGTTGCTAGTCTCGACACTGCTGGCGGCAGGGATCGCTGGTGGAACCGATTTCGCATGGCGCGCGGATGGTTCGTCCACGCCAACGCTCGCGATCGAGGAGGCGAAATCGGAACCGTTGTCGTTCACGCTCACCGCCACGGACGATTCCGCAAACGGCGCAGGGAATGATTCGCCGGGCTTGTCACAAAACCAGGTCGCCGATGAAACCGGCGATGGCTGGTGGGATCGTCTTAGCAACGCATTGGTTTGGGTTCGCGACATCATCCGTGACGTGCTGTTGCCGGTGGGAGTGGTCGCTTTGGGGCTGGGGTTGATCCTCGGTTGTACGCTGGCGTGGTTGTTGAATTTGGTTGCGTTGCCGGGGAATTGGTTGGCGATCGCTCTAATGGCGATGTACGCATGGTTGGGGCCGGAAACCGGGCGTTGGCAGCTCGGGCTGGCGTCGTTGACGATAGCGTTTGTGCTGGGATTGGTGGGTGAATTGGTCGAGTTTTTGGCGGGTGCGATGGGGGCCAGTCGGGCCGGGGCGAGTCGCCGGGCCACGCTGATGGCGATCGTGGGATCGATCCTGGGGGCCATTGCGGGCGGGATTGTGGGTTTGCCTATTCCTGTCGTGGGGCCGGTTTTGGCCGCCATTTTGTTCGGCGGGTTGGGGGCCACCGCCGGGGCGATGTTCGCCGAGTGGAATGACGGGAAGGCTTGGCGTGAAAATTGGCGGATCGGACAGGCGGCTTTTTGGGGGCGAACGACCGGAACGGTGGGCAAAATGGTTGCCGGACTGTTGATTCTGGTTGTCTGCGCGTTTGGGGTGTTTTTTTGATGCCTCGGATTGTCACTCGTTTCACGTGATCGAACTAGGATTTTGCCAGCGTTTTGGCTAGTCTTGGGGCGTCGAAACAACGTTTCACCCTTCCGTCGTCTACTTTTTCGTTCGCTCCCGGCAACACAATCATTCATGCTCAAAGCACTCGAGCTGGCCGGTTTCAAGAGCTTCGCGGATCGCACGCGATTTGATTTCCCCGATGGCATCACGGTCGTCGTGGGCCCCAATGGGTCCGGGAAATCGAACATCGTCGATGCGTTGTAATGGGTTTTGGGCAGCCAAAGTGCCAATAGTCTTCGCGGCAATGACATGTCGGACGTGATCTTCAAGGGATCACAAACTCGCGGGCCTGCCGGGGCCGCCGAAGCGACGATCATCTTCGACAACACGGGTGGTCAAATGCCGATCGATGCCCCCGAGGTCCACGTGACCCGGCGGGTGTATCGCAGCGGCGAAGGTGAGTACCTGATCAATCAACAAGCCGTCCGGCTGAAGGATGTCCGAGCACTGATTCGCGGGACCGGAATCGGGATCGACGCGTACAGCTTGATCGAACAGGGCAAAGTCGATCGGATGCTGCAGGCCAACGCGAAAGATCGGCGGGCGATCTTCGAAGAAGCCGCTGGGATCAGCCGGTTCAAAGCCAAGAAGTTGGAGGCCGAGCGGCGTCTGGAACGAGTGCAGTCGAACTTGACCCGCTTGGGTGACATCGTTGACGAAGTCGCAACGCGATTGAAAACGCTGAAGAGCCAAGCCGGGAAAGCAGAACGTTATCGTCAAGCCAGCGACCGGTTGAAAGAACTGCGAACGGTCGTGGCGTGGAATGACTGGATGACGTTGTCGTCCGAGCTCAATGAAGCCACTGCGAAATTAGAAACGGTACAGCGCGAACACCGCGAAGCGGACGCCCTGCGCGAATCGCTGGAGGAACAACGGCAAGCAGCGGAGATGCAGTTGCAGACGATCGCCGATGCGGCTCGTGAAGCGGAACAAAGCCGCAGCGAACTTTCTGGCGAAATCGCTCGGATCGACGGTCGCCGCGAATCCGATCAAACGACTTTGGTCGAACAGCGACGAACCCTGGTCGGTCACTATCGCCGACTGCGTGCGATGCGGACGGAGGCGGGATCGGCCATCGCGGATTTGCGAAAAACCATCGCGGCGTTGGAAGTCGCGGAATCCGAGTTGGCTGGCGTTCAAGAAAAGAAGGAAGCGATCGCTGCCAAGCGTGACGCCGAACAATCCACTGTTCATCAAATCGAAACGACGCGAGATGATTTGCAGCGAGATCATTTGGCAGCGGTGCGACGGGTGGCCGAACACGAGGCCAACCGTGGCCGGGTCGTTCAGCAAATGCGAGAGGCAACGCGGGCTCTCAAGGAACTCGCTCGCAATTCGGTGACGGCTGACGAAGGATTGAAGACGGCTCAGCAAGATCACGACGAAGTGGCTCTTCATGTTGCTGAACTCGAAAAACGAATCGCCGAAGCTCAACGCGAAGTTGAGATTGCGGACGCGAAAGTTCGAGAGACGCGGCGAGTGTTGGAACGACGCCGGGAAGAAATCGGGTCTCTGAAAATTCGTCTGCAGGGGATCACCGAGCGGGCTCGCGTGCTGGAGGAGTTGCAGCAAAAACAAGAAGGTGTGAGCGGCGGCGTTCGCGAAGTTTTGCGGATGAGCAACGCCGAGCTGAAGAAAGATTTGGTTGGGATCGTCGCCGATTGTTTCTCGGTCGATCGGCAAGTCGCTCCGCTGATCGATGCGGCCCTGGGGCCTCGCAGCCAGTACGTCATCGTTCGTGGTGGCTCAGTGGGCGATGCAATCAGTCGCGGTGAAATCAAAATTGGCACTCGGGTCGGAATCATCCGATTGGACGAACTCCCCAATCGACGGCCTGGTGACAAAATTCGCTTGGACGGGTTGGCTGGCGTGATCGGTCGGGCAGACAAAATGATTGATTGCGACGTCGAGCTCGAGCCATTGGTTCGTCACCTGCTCGGCAACACTTGGTTGGTCGACACCTTGGCCACGGCGATCGGATTGCGAAAGTTGTCCTCGGCCGGTTTACGTTTCGTGACCGCTTCAGGCGACTTGCTGGACAACGATGGATCCAGTGTGGTTGGGCCTCCTGGTGGTGAAACCGGTTTGGTCAGCCGGCGCAGTGAGTTGGCGGCGGCCAAGTCCGAGATGCAGCACTACAGCTATCAGATCGCGGAAGCTGAAAAAGAAGTCGGTCGTTTGACGGGCGTCGTCGATAGCGAAGCGGCGGAGCTTGGTCGCCACGAACAGGCGATGCGAAATTGGATCACCGAACACGCGGCCGCCGAAGCGAAATTGCACCACGTGGCAGAACGTTTGGCCGCTCGTCAGGCAACCGTGGACGAACTGAAGCGAGCCTCTGCTTCGCACACCGAATTGCTGCAAACCGCCGAGCAGCAAGATGGTGAACTGGCGATTTCCATCCACGAAGGCAAGCAGGAAATCGAGACGTTGGAAGCGCGACGCACCGAAATTGACGTGCAGTTGACGGCCGCGTCAGAGCAACTTCGCGAGGTGCAATCCGAGGCGATGAGCATTTCCGTCGAAGCGGCTCGCAGCGAACAGCGTGTTGAATCGTTGACAATCGCCGCCGATGTGGCTCGACGTGATCAAAGCCAACGAGAGGCGGCAAATCAAGAAGTTCGCGACGCGATGACGCGAACGCGAGAGCGGATCACCGAGATCGAAACGCGGATCTTGGAAGCTGACAATCGGTTGGCGGAACTGATGATCGCGATGGAAGCGGCGGATTCAAAATTGCAAGTGTTGGCGGCCGAGGCCAACCGCGAACGCGAAGCCACACGCCGCGTTCAAACCGAGTCGCAGGCCGCGATCAAAGCGGTTGCCAAAGCGACTGAATCCGTGGCGACGATCAGTTCGGCTCGCGATGCCGCGGCGCTGAAGCAAACCACATTGGCGGACCGGATTGCTGAGGACTACCAAATCGATTTGCGGAACGATGAGCCGCCGGAAGAGTTGGCTGAAATCGAAGACCGGTCTGCGGTCGACGAAGAAATCAGCCGATTGCGAGGCCAGGTTCAAAACGTTGGCTCGGTCAACATGGAAGCGTTGGAGGAACTCAACGAGTTGCAGGTGCGTTACGACGAGCTGCATGGTCAGTATCAAGACCTGACCGCGGCGAAAGATTCGTTGCAACGCGTGATTGCCCGGATTAATGCGGACTCACGACGATTGTTCTTGGACACACTGGAAGCCATTCGGGTCAACTTCCAAAAACTGTATCGAAAATCGTTTGGTGGTGGTCACGCTGACCTCATTTTGGAAGAGTCCGACGACCCGTTGGAAGCGGGGGTCGAGATTGTTGCCACGCCACCTGGAAAGCCGAGTTTCAGCAACTCGTTGTTGTCCGGTGGTGAAAAGGCATTGACCGCCGTTGCGTTGTTGATGTCGATTTTCCAGTATCGACCCAGCCCATTCTGCGTGCTGGACGAAGTGGACGCCCCGTTTGATGAAGCCAATATCGGCCGGTTCGTGACTGTCTTGACGGAGTTCTTGGATCAATCCAAGTTCATCGTGGTGACACACAGCAAGAAAACCATGACTGCGGCGACAACGTTGTACGGTGTCACGATGCAAGAGTCCGGGGTCAGCAAACAGGTCTCGATTCGGTTTGAAGATGTCAGCGAAGACGGACAAATCAACGCCGCGTAAACGCGATTTTCTATTGGCGATGGGAACATTGCCAATGCGTCTGCGTGTGCATCGGCCGCGTTGGGCTCGTTCGCGTTCCAAGGTCGGGAACGTTCCCGGGGATATGTCGAGCGATGTTTCATCGAAGAAAAAGGATGCCGTTCCCAGTCACATTCGTGTGATCCAGTACGACGGGCGGACGCATTTGGATGAGGTCGTCGCATCGATCGAAAGCGATGGTCTCGCCAATCCGGACCTCGTGACTTGGATCGACTTGCACGGCATCCGCGACATGGAATTGCTGCGTTCGCTCGGACGCCGGTTTGGTTTGCATCCGCTGGCTTTGGAAGACGTGGTTCAGATGGACCAGCACGCCAAGATGGAGCGTTACGGCGAGACGTTGTTTTTCATTGCTCGGATGCCTGTTGGTGAAGACGGGTTCCAAACCGAACAGGTCAGCGTGTTCTTGGTTGGCAAGACCGTCATCACCATCCAAGAGCATGTGGGCGACTGTTTGGATCCCGTGCGAGAGCGGATCACTCACGCACTGGGCCGCATTCGCGAGCGTGGAGCCGACTATTTGGTTTATGCGATCATCGACGCAATCATCGATGGTTACTTTCCAATCATCGATCGCTACGAGCGTCATCTGTCGGACATGGCTGAGTTACTGCAGGACGCTGACAACGACAACTTGCCAATGCACTTGCACCACATCCGCGCGGATTTGCTATCCATACGAAAGACGGTTCAGCAACACCGAGACGCGCTACGGATGTTGCTCCGAGAAGGCGAAAGCGTCTTGGCCAGCGACACGCGTTTGTATCTCCGCGATTGCCAGGATCACATTGGGCAATTGATGGAAGCGGCGGACACCGACCGCGAGACCTGCGGCGAACTTCGCGAATTGTATTTCGCGTTGCTGGGACAAAAAAACAATGACGTGATGAAAGTGCTCACGATCATCGCGACACTGTTCATCCCGATGAGTTTCGTCGCCGGAATCTACGGGATGAATTTCGATCAAAGTGCGTCGCCGTTGAACATGCCTGAACTGGAATGGAGCTTTGGTTACCCGTTCGCGTTGTCTGTGATGATGGTTCTGGCGTTGAGCCTGTTGTATTTCTTGTACCGCAAAGGCTGGCTGAGCTAGTGTTGCGGGGGCTTCGTTGACTTGCCTCGCTGACGCGTTTTGAAGTTTCACTTTTGCGTGAGGCATTGGTTTTTTCATAACCCGACGCGTCAGCGAGGGAATCACCACCACGCAGCATGGTCCCTCGCTCACGCGTCGGGTTGAGAATGCTACCAAGCTCAAGTCACCCGCCGTGAAACGCACCCGTCCAAATGAGTGCCGATCGCCCTGATACAACTGCCTGCGTCTCACCATCACAACCCGACGCGTCAGCGAGGGACTCATCACCAAGCCGCACGGTCCCGCGCAGACCCGGGGGGGGGAGAAAGGGACCCAACGCAAATCACCCCCCGGGTTAAGCACCCCACCCAAAGAGTGCCGGGTGGCGCGGGTTCAACAGC
>NZ_JBICHO010000288.1:0-8791 GCF_043100905.1 Rhodopirellula sp. JB055
AGTGGTTGCAAAGCCTGCGTGGTGGCGTGTCACACGATGAACGGGCTGGACGAAACCGAAAGCTGGCGGCGTGTTGGCACCTTGGTCATCGGAGAAACGGAGCCCGCGACCGAACCAAAAACCGCAACGATTCCGGCCGCGATCGGCGTGCAGCACGTCACGACGGCATGCCATCACTGCGAAGACCCAGGCTGCCTGAACGGTTGCCCGGTCAAGGCGTACGACAAAGATCCCGAAACAGGAATTGTCCGGCACCTCGACGACCAGTGCATCGGCTGCAAGTACTGCACGATGATGTGTCCGTACGAAGTGCCCAAGTACAGCAAACGTTTGGGCATCGTTCGAAAGTGTGACATGTGTCACCAACGACTGTCCGTCGGCGAAGCACCTGCCTGTGTTCAATCCTGTCCCAACGAAGCCATCGCGATTCGCGTTGTTGATCGACACACACCCAGCGTTTCGGAGGAAGAACGCTTGGTTGCCGGGGCTCCGCTCTCATCAATCACACGCCCGACCACTGTCTTCCGCAGCGAAGACCCGACCAAACGATTCCAAGGCGTCGCCCAAGACAACGGCATCGATGAACCCGCCGAAGACCACTGGCCGCTCGTCGGATTGCTGATCGCCACTCAGGTCGGTGTGGGAATGCTGTTGACCGAACGAGTGCTGGCCGGGATCGGTTGGCTGGCTGGATCACCGATGCCCACCGAGACGACTCGCTGGACCGCGACGGTTGCGTTGGTGATCTCCATGGTCGGCATGAATCTCGCCCCACTGCATCTTGGCCAACCCCTGCGATCGTGGCGAATCTTCTTGGGTTTGCGAACCTCTTGGCTCAGTCGCGAAGCAGTCCTGCTCGGCAAATTTGTGGGCATCCTGACGCTGGGCGTCGTCGCGATGTGGCTGCCTGCGTTTTCGGAATACTTGCCCAGTTGGGTTTCGGTTCCCGATTGGGTTCCCGGATTGATGCTGCTCGGGGCCATCGCCTTCGGAATCGCGGGATTGTTCAGCAGCGCCATGATCTACATCGCCACCAAACGAATCCTGTGGCGATTCGACCGGACGATGATTCGGTTCATGGGAACCGCGTTGATCGGCGGCATGGCAACCACCGCGTTGGTCGTCGCAGCGACGACGCAGCAACGAAGCTCCGTCGTGATTTTGCTCGGTCTGACGACATTCGCATTGATCGCGAAGTTGGTTTGGGAACACAAAATCCTGCTCCGCAGCGAACCAGGGCCAGCCAACGATCAGTGGGATCGACGCAGCCAACGACTGGTCCGTCATCACCTTTCCAAATGGAGTCAGGGGCGAATCGCATTGGGTTGCGGCAGCTTGGCCTTGCTGGTGCTTTCAACGGCCTTGGCGATGAGCGGCATGATGATGTTGGTGACGGTTTGCTGTTTGGCCGCCACGTTGCTTTTGGTGGCCGGCGAGACCACCGAACGATTGATCTATTTCTCCAGTGTTGTCCACGATCGCATGCCGGGAACCCTCCGATGAGTATCTCAACGAAAGAAGTTCGGAACGGCGCCGCCAAAGGATTCCAGTTGCCAACTTTGCTGCAACGACGAACGGGGCCGATGACTCGTGAGTTGATCCTTCATCCCGGCGATCACGGGTTAGGGATGACCCACGGGTCACTGGCCGCGGACACCACCACCACGGCGACGTGCGGTTACTGCGCGACCGGGTGCGGGTTGCGGTTGCACTTGAAAGAAGGCGAAGCCGTGGGGCTGACGCCTGAAACAACCTACCCAGTCAACTTGGGCATGGCGTGCCCGAAAGGTTGGGAAGCCCTGCGAGTGTTGGATTCGCCCGAACGAGCCACCCAGCCTCTGCTTCGCGACGAGTCGGGAAAACTTTCGCCGATCACCTGGGACGATGCGTTCACGACGTTTTGCGAGGGGATGAAGAAAGTTCAGGCCAAACATGGACCGGAGTCGATCGCGTTTTTGTCGACCGGCCAGATTGCTTGCGAGGAAATGGCGTTTCTCGGTGCGTTGGCTCGCTTCGGAATGGGCATGCGGCATTGCGATGGCAACACGCGTCAATGCATGGCGACCGCGGTCACGGCCTACAAAGAATCCTTTGGCTTCGATGCTCCGCCGTACACCTACGATGATTTCGAACAAAGCGATTGCCTGGTCTTCATTGGATCCAACCCGTGCATCGGGCATCCGATCATGTGGGAACGCGTGCTTCGCAATCCCAACAATCCTGAAATCATCGTCATCGATCCACGGCGGACGGAAACCGCCGCCGCTGCAACCCAGCACCTTCAGTTGCGTCCCAAGAACGACTTGGCGTTGCTGTATGCGATCACGAACGAGTTGATTGCGCGTGACTTTGTCGACCATGATTTCGTTCAAAACCACACGCAGGGTTTTGAGGCGTTGCAACAGCATGTTGCTCAGTACGACCTCGCAACCGTTTGCGAACAAGCCGGCTTGGCCGTCGACGACGTGTCCCATGCCGTCGAATCCATCGGTCGTGGCCGAGCGGTTTCACTTTGGTGGACCATGGGCGTCAATCAAAGTTACCAGGGAACTCGCACCGCGCAAGCGATCATCAACATCGCTCTGATCACCGGAAACATCGGCCGGCCGGGAACGGGAGCCAACAGCATCACGGGTCAATGCAACGCGATGGGTTCGCGATTGTGGAGCAACACGACCAACCTGTTCGGACACCATTCGTTTGACAACGAAGCCGACCGGAAGAAGGTCGCCGAAGCACTCAACATCCCCGTCGAAAAGATTCCCAAGACGACCAGTTGGAAGTACGACCGAATCATCGAAGGCATCCGCAACGGCGAGATCAAAGGCCTGTGGGTTGTCGCGACCAATCCCGCCCACAGTTGGATCGATCAAGACGACGTTCGCGAACTGTTTGGCAAACTGGATTTCTTGGTCGTCCAAGACATGTACGAAACGACGGAAACCTGCTCGCACGCGGACATGATTCTTCCGTCGGCGGGTTGGGGTGAAAAAGAAGGCACGTTCATCAACAGCGAACGCCGCTATGGATTGCTGAAGAAAGTCCGCCACGCCCCAGGCCAAGCTCTCGCCGACTTCCAAATTTTTCGCGGGATCGCGCACCACTGGGGACTCGGTGACCTGTTCGCCGAATGGTCGTCTCCCGAGGCCGTTTTTCAAATCATGCAGCGAGCCAGTCGCGACCAACCCAGCGACATCACGGGCATCGCAGGCTACGAACAAATTGATCGTTGCGGAGGGATCCAGTGGCCATGGTCATCCGATCAAGCCAGCGGTGGATTTGAACCGGAACAGCAGCGACGATTGTTCGCCGATGGCCAATTCTTTTACGACGACAAACGAGCTCGCTTGATTGTCGACGATGTCTCCCCGCTGCCAGAACCGGCAGACGATGACTACCCGACTGTGTTGCTGACCGGTCGGGAGACCGTCAGCCAATGGCACACCCAAACGCGAACACGACAAAGCCCGCTGCTTCGGTCGTTGTACCCAAACCAACCCTATGTCGAGATGCATCCTCGTGACGCAGACGAACTGGGCATCGAGCACGGAGACCTTGTTCGCGTTCGGTCCCGACGCGGCCAGGCCGACGCGACGGCTTGCCTGACCCACTCCGTCCAACCCGGACACGCCTTCATGCCGATGCACTACGAATGCACCAATCGGCTCACCCTTTCTCACTTCGACCCACACAGTGGCCAACCCAGCTACAAGGATTGTGCGGTCCGCATCGACCCCGTTTTGACGAGCGACCATGACTGACCAACAGGATTCCCAACCGTTTTCGGACGAACAACAGCAATACCTCGCCGGCTTCACCTTCGGTGCCGACGTCGCTCGCGCCGTTCAAGGCCTGCCCGTCATTTCAGGTTCGGGTGGTCAGGGCACAACGCTTGCGATCGGTGGTGGTTCGACCAAGGTTGATGGTGAATCAGTGCCAAGCGGGCCCGACCGTTTCGCTTTCGAAGCCCAATCAGCCGTCCTCGCGGCCGGCAAAAAGCTTTCGAAAGAAGAGCAAGCCAAACGCGACAAGAACCCGCTGGACATGTGGGATGAAATGCAGGCTCGCAGCGACGCGGGCGAATTCCCCAAGGGCACCGACGTGTTCCTGCAAAAGTTCCACGGGCTGTTCTACGTCACCCCGGCACAAGACAGCTACATGTGCCGATTGCGTCTGCCCGGTGGTCAGATCCAAGCGTGGCAATTGAGAGGCCTGGCCGATCTCGCCGATCAATCCGCTGGTCCGTACCTGGACTTGACCACTCGCGGCAACGTGCAGTTGCGAGAGATCCCAGCGGATCAAGCCATGAACATTTTGTTCGGCACCCGCGAGCTGAACATCGTGCCGCTGGGCAGTGGCGGAGACAACATTCGCAATTGCACCAGCAGTGCTCTGTCCGGTTTGGACGCCGACGAGTTGATCGAAACCTTGCCGCTTGCCAAACGAATGCACCACTACATCCTCAACCATCGCGAGATGTACGGGTTGCCTCGAAAGTTCAACATTGCGTTCGAAGGCGGTGGACGAATCGCGTCCTTGGAAGACACCAACGACATCGGGTTCAAAGCCGTTCGCGTGCTCGACGAAAACGCATCAGACGACTTGCCCGCAGGCGTCTATTTCCAGCTTTGCTTGGGCGGCATCACCGGCCACAAAGACTTCGCTCGCTACACCGGCGTGCTGCTTCGCGAACAGGAATGTGTGGAGGTCGCCGCCGCGATTGTTCGCGTCTTCATCCGGACAGGCGACCGCACCGACCGCAAGAAAGCACGCCTGAAATACGTTCTCGACGAAATGGGATTCGAGAAATTCATCTCGGAAGTCGAATCGCAAATGGATCGAACGCTGACCAAGGTCGATGTCAGTCGGTTGACCGTGCAAGACATCGAGGACCGCACCGCTCACGTCGGTGTGTTCCCTCAAAAACAGCCCGGTTTGAATTCCCTCGGAGTCGTCTTCCCTGTTGGGCGGATGACGACCGACCAAGCACGTGCGCTCGCCGATCTTTCGCTTCGCTATTCCAACGGTGACATTCGTTTGACCGTTTGGCAGAACCTGATTCTGACCAACATCGCCGACGACGATCTGCCCGCTGTCCAAGCAGGCATTCGCGAGTGTGGACTCGACTACGAAGCCAACTCGGTCCGTGCCGGTTTGGTCGCTTGCACGGGCAGTGCGGGTTGCAAATTTGCCGGCGCACCGACCAAAGCCAACGCCATCGAGATCGCCGAACGTGTCGAAAGCGTTTTGACACTCGACCAACCGATCAACATTCACTTGACCGGTTGCCACCACAGTTGTGCTCAGCACTACATCGGGGACATCGGACTGATCGCTTGCCAAGTCGAAATCGGCGACGACATGGTGGATGGCTATCACGTTTGTCTGGGTGGCGGATGGGGTTCACGCCAAGGCATCGCCCGCGAAATCTACCAGTCGATTCCGTTTACCGAAGTTCCCGATTTGGTGACTGGCATCTTGGCGGGCTATCAACAAAACCGCACCAATGCCAACGAGTCATTCAACGAATTTGCTAGCCGACTCACTGACGACGAACTGAAGGCCTTGGTCGCCACGCCGTCCGTTGTTTGCTAGTTCCCTGCCTTCGCACTTCGCGAAAACGGCTTCTCGAAAAAACGTTCCTCTTTCCACCACGATCCGATTCATTCCCAGGATTGATCCCGATGTCCAGCTACATCCCAGAAACGGCCCCTTTCAATGAACAACAGCGTGCTTGGCTGAACGGCTTTTTCGCAGGCCTGACCGGCATCCAGGAAAATCCAGGCGGCAATGTCGCCACCGCGATGGCCGCCGGTCTGCCCTCTGCTGAACCAGCAGTGGAGGAGGAAGAGGACTTCCCCTGGCACGACGATTCATTGCCGATCGTGGACCGAATGGCACTCGCCGAAGGCAAACCGCTCGAGCGAAAACTGATGGCCGCGATGGCTCAGTTGAACTGCGGTTCGTGCGGCTACATCTGTCAAACATACAGCGAAGCCATTGCGTCAGGCGAAGAATCCAACGTTTCGCTCTGCAGTCCCGGCGGCAAAGAAACGAAACAGATGATCAAAAAGCTGATGGCAGAAGCAGGGGACGCCCCCAAGCCATCCAGCAACGGCAACGGATCGGCAACAAACGGCACTGCAATGAACGGCGCCGCCAACGGAGCCGCATCATGGTCTCGGAAGAATCCCTATTCGGCGAACTTGATCGAATCACGCCCGCTCAACCAAGAAGGATCGGCCAAAGACACGCGGCACGTTGCCATTGACTTGGTCGGTTCCGGAATCAAGTACGAAGTTGGCGATGCCCTGGGCGTCTACCCTACCAACTGCAGTGACCTGTGCACCCAAATCATCGATCGCTTGGCGACAGACTCGCACGTCAAAGTGGCGACTCCGCTAGGCAACACTAAAACTCTTCTGGAAGCTCTGCTGGAAGATTGTTGTTTGAAAGATCCAACGGATGAACTGCTGGAACTGCTGGTCGGACGCACACCCGGCCCAGACGCCCAAGCAACGCTCAATCACTTGCTCGCCGAAGGGGTTCCAGAAGGATTCGATGTGCTCGACGTGCTGGAAGTCGCCACCGGTTCAACGATCACTGCGACCGAATTCCTGGAATGCCTCGATCCATTGAATCCACGTTTGTATTCCATCGCTAGCAGCATGAAAGCGGTCGGCGACCAAGTTCATTTGACCGTCGGCAAGGTGGTCTTTGAAAGAGAAGGACGGGTCCGAAAGGGTGTCGCCAGCACCATGTTGGCGGACCGAGTTGCCACGGGTGAAAGCATCCGAGTCTTTGTGCAACCCAACCACGGTGGGTTCACAGTTCCCGACAACGACGACACTCCCATGATCATGGTCGGCCCCGGAACCGGAATCGCTCCCTTCGTCGCGTTCATTCAAGAACGGGCGGCTCGAAAGGCATCCGGTGACAACTGGCTGTTCTTCGGCGACCAGCACGAAGCGTTTGATTTCTTGTATGAATCCGACCTGAAACAGCATGTGCACACCGGAGTGCTTTCGCGACTGGACACCGCATTCAGCCGCGACGGAGACACCAAGGTTTACGTCCAAGACAAGATGCGTGAGAACGCCGCCGAGCTTTGGGCTTGGTTGAACCGCGGTGCTCACTTCTACGTCTGCGGTGACGCAACCCGAATGGCCGCTGACGTCGACCGTGCCTTGCTGCAAATCATCACCCAAGAAGGCGGCATGTCAGAAGACGAAGGCAAAGCCTACTTGAAAACCATGACGAGCGAAAAACGTTACGTCCGCGATGTGTATTGATCGTCGGGCAACCGACGGCCGTTAGGACCGGTTATCCGTTGCGAGTCTTGCGTTGGTGATCCAGGTACGACTCATTGAAAATGCTGAATTGACAATTGTAAATTGTAAACTTCTAAGCTGAAGAATCGACTTCGGTCGCGTGGCGATGGAAGGCTCGTCTAGTTTGACGTGCGGATGCACACCGCAGAACCTCCACGAACCTGACTCCCCTCACCCTGCTGCGAGGTTGTGCCGTTTTATATCACCCTCCCTTGGGACATTCGAAAATCAGATGCTGGCTGGGATCTGGATCTCGCCCCAGATGGGGCCGTCGTGGGAGTTGGGGGAGTCCCTCGCTCACGCGTCGGGTTATGATGGGTGGTCTTGGCCGACTCTGACGGGCAAGAGTGCCCATTCTACATGCACTAAAACGTTTTTGACGACTGAGTCGACAAGCCGTCACCATTGGCGCCCTGATTGCGGATGCCAGTTTCTTTCCTAGATTCCACCTTGGGAGGGTGATGATAAACGCCTGGAATACAGCACTTCAAAACTGCACGACCTCCTTCAAAGCAATTGGAGCCAGAATGCTTTTCGACGCATGCGTTTGATTGCATCGCGGGGACACAAGCGAATCGTTGCCTGGTCATCGATCGCGTCAACGCTGCATTTCTTGCAGCCTAACCGCCCCGCCTCAATCACCTAAACCTTGCGGAGCAAGTGCATTCCCTCGCGGCCTCGATAGGTCAGCAGCAACGCACCGACTGAACCGCGAGCGTCGACGACGGTTTCGAAGAATTCGTTTTCGCCGGGCCATGGGAATGCGAAAAAGAGGTCGAAGTCTTCGATCTCCAATCCGATTTCGTCGTAGATGTCACCTTCCTCGGTGTCGACGTTGCGAACCTCTCGAGCGATCTCAGACAATTCTTCGACGCCGCGAGGCACAAAGCTGCCGCAATGGATCTGCGCGTCGTTGTCCAGCGCATCGGCAACCTTCTGGGCCTCGGCAACCAATCGGGGCTCGATCTCGATTCCAACGGCTTCCATCCCTCGCAACGAAGCCAACATCGCACCGACTGCGAAACCGGCACCGAGTTCGCAAAAACGGTTGCCTGCGAGCAAGTGGTTTTGTTCAATCCAAGTCATCGCTTGATCGAGCAAATGGAAATCGCAGGTGACGAAGTTCTCGATCACCGTTTCATCCGCCAACATGAACGCTTCGATCGCGTCGTTGGCCGTGTCGATCAAATGTTCCGCCGAATCGAGGTATGGAAGTTTCTTGATCGAATCGGGAATCTCAATGGGCTGCCACGCCATCGCATCGCTCCTGTTGCAGACATCAGTGAAGTTCAAAGCACTCGGATGCGTTGCCCGTCGTCACTCAATGCGAACAGCGGGGTTTCGTGGCCCGCGACGACTTGGTGAACCTGTTCCACGGTGATGGATTTTCCGGACGCGTTGGCATTGGCGACCAGTTCCTCGACGGAGACAAATCCGTCGGTATCCAATTTCAATCCGAT
>NZ_JBICHO010000289.1:0-4957 GCF_043100905.1 Rhodopirellula sp. JB055
ACAAGTCCCAGGTGACGCCATCGTTTTGCTTTCCACGAAGATGAATGGAATCGATGCTACCTCGGTACTTTACCTTTCCCGCAACTTCGACGGACTTCATTCCGCCCAAAAATGTGACGGCCGGATCAACGCCCGCGAGAGTCAGCGCCAAGACGGCTTCGGGGTAAGGCCCTAAATTAAACTCGGAACGGGTCGCGAGTTCCTGGCAGGAGACAACGTTTGGCAATCGGAAATAGGCATCCGGTGTCAAAGCCACCACGCCATTTTCCCCATCCGAATACAGACGTTTTCGATCGTCAGCGGACTTGTAATAAACCGTGTATTGATCGGGGTACTTCGACGCGATTTGATAGACCGATTCCGCCGTCTCGACGACCTCTCCGCCCATCACCGTTTCCGCGGACAACTCCACCGTCGCACGAGAAACGTCCGCTTTCAAAATCCTTGAAAACAGAGGCGTCAACGCATCCTGAACATCTTGACTGAGTTCAAACCCAGGCTTGTCTTGTGCCCAGGACATCGAAGGGGAGGCAGCGACCGCGACGAAGACGCCCCAAAAGGACGAGGCAATCCATTTCCCAAAACGAACACAGTTCACAACAGCAGCCAATCAAAAAAGCAAAACAAAAGTGGTCAAGGATGCCGTTCAGGCAGGGACGCCTTGAAGGAAAGCGACACTTTCTCGAACGCTATCCAAGGGTGCAGGTGACTGGTCCTGTTCGACGTGACATTGATCCACGCCAATTTCGCGAGCCAGTTTCATCACTGCGGGAATGTCGATGATGCCGTTGCCGAGTTCTTGGAAAGCATCATTGGGAACTTGCCCTTCGTCGGTGATCACCGGCGTGTCCTTTTTCAGATCCTTCAGGTGCACCTGGCTGATTCGTCCGGCTAAACGACGCATCATTTCAATCGGATCGCGACCACCGATTTTGGCCCAGAACACATCCAATTCAAATTCCATTTTGTGTGGGTCGAAACGCTCCAAGAAGATATCAAACGCTGTCAGCTTGTCTTCGGCCGTCGCATCCCCGCCGTTGAACGTGGCAAACTCAAAGGAATGGTTGTGGTAACACATCCGCATCCCCGCGTTCCGAGTTTGGTCGGCTGCTTTGTTGGCTCGATCCGCGATCGCCCGGCACTTGTCCGCGGTGTCGCGTTGATGTTTCGCGATGTAGCCAAACACGACGTGCCGCAGACCGATGCGTTCAGCCAGTTCCAAAGTTTGCTCGACCGAACCGATTCCGTCTTTATCCGGTTCGGCGATGACATTGAAATCCATGAAAGCGCTGTGGACGATCAACCCGTTGTCACGGGCGATGGCCGCCAAACGAACAGCCTCTTCGTCGATGCTCATCAATTCGACTTGTCGATACCCGGCTTCGGCCACCGCTTGAAGCGTGCCTTCCGGATCCGCCTTCATTGCATCGCGAAGCGTATACAACTGCAATCCAATGCGATCCATGTACGGCAAAGATGTCCCGTTTTTCTCTGCATTGGACGCTTCTTGGGCCAACATGTTCAGAGGACGAGCCAACCAAGCCGCCATGGCGGAAGAGGCGGTCAATTGGAGTGCCGTGCGGCGATGAATCAATGGAGTCTTCATTGGGACCGAAGTGGAAACGTGCCAAGATGGATGGGGAACTGACGGGTGACTCAACCAAAGGTACGTGACCCCGCGGATTGTCAGTTCGCTCGGGAGCGATCAGTCCTGCTCGCGTTTTTGTCGCTGCCGCCGGCTGTATCGCTCCAAGGTTTTTCGTTCCGAGGAAGTCAGGCTGGATTCCCCGGAAGCATGAATTTTAGCCAGAATTCGGTCCGCTTCCTCTGCTTCCTCACGGATTTTTTTGTCGGGATCGTGCAATTTCAGCTTCGCACGTCGTGATTTTTGCCTCATTTGGTCCGGAATCTCAGTAATTCGCGAGAAATCCAGCCTCCGAAACGACCATCCAAGTTGAGCGTAAAGGAACCCAAAAGCTGCCCCGGCCAAGTGAACTTCGAAGGCGGTGTTATCACCTCCACCCAAAATCCCCAGCGCCGACGCCAAGTCCCATACGACTAGCAAACTGGCCAAAACCCAAGCTTTCATGGGAAAGACAAACATGAACAGCACTTCCTGGTGGGGGAAGTAACACGCAAACAGGATCGTGACCGCCACCACCGCGCCACTGGCTCCGATCGTGCTCGAGCCCAAAATAGCGGGATCAATCTGACCGGTTGAGGCAAGCGAGATCACCCAGGGATAGAGCATCGCGACAATCCCACCGAAAATCAGCGAGGCCAGATAGAACCTCAAAAATTCTTGCCCCCCTAACCGCTGTTCCACCGGCCGCCCGAAGACGAACAACAAAAACATGTTGAAGACAATGTGCAGAATGTCGTTCGTGTTGTGCAAAAACCCGTACGTCAACGGCTGGAACCACAACCACGGCTGAGTCAACGTTTGTCCGCTGACACCGAACCAGTCGCTGAGTTGCCCTTTGGATATCCAATCCACCACGAACACCGCGACGTTGATACCGATCAAGATTTTGATCATCGAAATGGGATTCTCGATTCGATCCCACGGCGTTCGTTCAGTGCGACTGTAGTCGCGGTCGTTCAGCCCCATTCTGGCTATCTATCCATCACAAAAAGTGGCGTCGTTAAAACGGACGACGTTTAAGAATTTCGCTCATCAAGAATGCTTGCTGAGCCCCACCGGGTCGGGAGATCAATCGTCGCAGATTTTCGGCGGGTGTCGCCACCCGATCTCTGGATTTGGAACGGGATGATTTCCGGTCCTCACCGCTCTCTTCGGCATCACTCGCCGAACGGTTCGCAAGCCGCTCCT
This sequence comes from Rhodopirellula sp. JB055, assembly GCF_043100905.1. Lineage (NCBI taxonomy): Bacteria > Pseudomonadati > Planctomycetota > Planctomycetia > Pirellulales > Pirellulaceae > Rhodopirellula > Rhodopirellula sp. JB055. The sequence goes on from NZ_JBICHO010000289.1 coordinate 2,834, forward strand.
CGACCACTTCACCAACCACGATGTCGTCGTCATCAGAGTGCTCCACAATCGAAACATCGATCGCCTCGGCAATCTGCCGGGTCACTCGTTCACGATTTCGGTCCGAGTATTGTCGAGGACGCGAACCGCTCTGCTGGCGACGTTGTTCCTCCTGCAGAACACGGAACTCGATGGCATTGCGTTGGCGAGTTTCGGCTGACTTGCGAAGGAAAGCCTCCAACTCGCTTGGATTTTCTTCGCGAGGCATGTCAGCGACCTTCTTCGACCAATTCCGATTCCTGTGAATGCCCGGCGAGAGCTTTCCGCATGTCCGTGTCCGCATTCACATTTTGCAAACGGTAGTAATCCATCACCAGAAGGTTACCACTACGAAAAGCCTCGGCCATCGCGCGCGGCACATCCGCTTGAGCTTCGACCACTTCGGCTTGGCTCTTAGCGATCTCCGCCTGCATCTCTTGTTCTTCGGCAACAGCAGCCGCCCGTTTGCCTTCTGCGTTGGCACGCGCCACAGCCGTGTCGGCTTCTGCCTGGTCAGCTTGCAACCGAGCCCCAATGTTGGCGCCGACGTCGATGTCCGCGATGTCGATGGAAACGATCTCAAACGCCGTTTGCGAATCCAGTTTTTTCACCAGCACGGCTTTGCTGATCACATCCGGGTTTTCCAGCACCGCTTTGTGATCGTCCGCCGAACCAATCGCACTGACGATTCCTTCTCCGACACGCGCGATGATGGTGTCTTCGGTTGCCCCACCGATCAACTGTTGCAAGTTGGCTCGCACGGTCACACGCGCTCGCACCTTCAACTGAATGCCGTCTTTGGCAACCGCATCGAGCGACGGTTTCGCGGCACCCCGTGGCGGACAATCAATGACCTTGGGATAGACACTCGTTTGAACCGACTCCAAAACATCCCGGCCCGCCAAATCGATCGCGGTCGCTTCGCGGAACGTGAGAGAAATTGTCTTGGCCTTTTTCGCCGCAATCAACGCTCGAATGACTTGCTGGACGTTGCCCCCGGCCAAGTAATGAGCTTCCAACGCACCCACGGTCAGCTCGGGGTCATCCAGACCGGCTTGCGTAGCCATGATTTTGCTACGCACGATCGCCCGAGTGTTGACCTTTCGGAAGGTCATTCCGATCAAATTGCCAAACGAGATCTTGGATCCCGTCAGCACCGATTGAATCCACAGCCCGAAATAGCTGGTGAAGATAAACAGAACCACAACGATCCCAGCGAAAATCACCAAGGCACCAATCAATAGTGCAGAGGTGACCCTTGGCATCTGAGCCAAAGGCAGGGTGTCCAGCAACAGCGATGCGATCATGGGGCGTCTCAAGAAGGCGGCACACTTCAATCCGGGCGGCGATGCCAGATTGAGAAGAGGCCTCGAAAGGATGCGGCGAAGGCGAAAATTCCTTCGGAAAGGCTTTCCAAGGCCGCTATCATCGTCCTGGCCCCATCATCCAGTGTCAAGCGCAGCGACGCCGCCACAACGCCCGTTCATCCAACTTCACTCAACCTAGCGATTTGTCGTCGTCGCCCTCTGAGCCAGGGGAATCCTCGCCCATCCATTCCGCAAGTGATCGCGAACCCGCCGCCACACACTCGGCTTCCTTCAAATCAGCCAGTGTCTTCCAGGCGGGGTGATTGCTTGCCGGCCGAAACCGATGCGCCAATCGCATGATCTCAGCCAACAAGATCTTCTTGGCGGGCCGGGCCAGCGTGAGCTGATTTTCCTGCCCCGGACCTGTCACGACCCGCCGCAAAAAGTTGGCCTCGATCAGACGCGTTTCCATCTCGTGCACCACGCGACTGGACAGCCCCAAACGGTCGGACAATTCCTGACGTCCCACCGCTTCCCCGTCCGCGAACGCGATCGCAACTTCGGTCATGATCGGCAGCATCCAGTCTGGATCGCCCCTCGGCAAATCCTCCTGCTTTTCACCGCGGCGACGAAACCCTTTCCCTCGAACGGTCTGCAACGTGTAAGTCAAAATCAAACCGAACAGAACGATCAACCAAGTCAAATAGATCCACAGCAAGAACAACGGGATCACGCCAATCGATCCATACAATTCCAAATAAGGAACCGCCGTGGTCACGTAAATCTGAAAGCCGTACTT
>NZ_JBICHO010000290.1:0-4922 GCF_043100905.1 Rhodopirellula sp. JB055
TTCAGTGTGAAAAACACCGCTTATCACACTCGTGCCTCTGTCGCAGCGAACGCAACACCGCGTCCCCGCACACTCGTCCGGTCGCTCGGTCGCTCGGTCGCTCGGTCGCTCGGTGCTACAGACCGAACCCCCTTCAGCTAAAATCAACACCCGTTTTCCCCCATTTCCAAGCATGTACGACACCCTGTCGTCCAGAAACTCGTTGTACGCCTCAGGTTCTCGGTTCTTCATGTCTTTTCACATGTTCGATGTCGCGGAGACTTTTGACATTTCGGGGCGTGGTCTCGTGATTGCGACAAACAAGACGTTCGCAACACTCGGTGATGTCGTCGTCCGGATTGGTGACCCTATTACGATTCGCCGTGACTCCGCCGATGATCTGGCCACGTCGGTTGTTGGTATCGAACATTGTGACCCGTGGTCGCCCGAACGCATTTTCGCATTTCTCGTCCCGCAGGGCATCTCAAAGTCCGATGTCCCAATTGGCTCTCAAATTTGGTCGGTCGATACCTGACGCAACGGCGTACAACATGGGTTTTACGCTAGGCCTGCGGCACACCTTCCTTGGCTGGTCACGCTGGCTGGCCTTGGTACAATTTCATGTAGTTCAGGCATCGCTCGCTTCGTTCAGGGCGGTGTCGTAAAAACCGTCCGTTAGCGGACACAAGTCATCGAAGATTCCAACGGTTCCATACCCGCCCCAAGCAACGACGACGACCTTTGGCTGCGTCTACGTACTGAGATCGCGGAGGGTGATACGGTGACCGGCGTGGTGATATGCCGCAAGCCGTTTGGCTTGTTTCTCGACATTGGCTTCGGCTCCAACGCTGCAGCGCTCCTGCTTGTACCCGAATTTACCGACGCCCACGTTCACTCGTACGACTTTGACGAATACCCGTTGGTTGGCGATTCTGTGACCGCCCGAATTCGTTACATCGCGTGGGACGACCACAAAATTGCGTTAACCCAAAATCAGACCTATGACGTCGACTCCCAATCTTGGACTCGTCCAGAGCGCGGTGTCCGCTAACGATTTAGGATTTGGGCTCAGCGAGGTACGAGCCTGAACCCAAATTCTTGTTCATGGCGAGTCGCTTTGCGGTGGGGACACTCCGGTGAATGTTCCCTCGTGGTCTGTCAAAGCTAAAAGTGGCGGTTGATCGTCCACTGCTCTGAAAACAAGTCGTGATAGACCACTGGTGGTTTTGTCCGCGGCGGCTTGCTTTTACGAAGAGCTTCATTTGAACTTCAGTTCGACCCGGGCTGGTTGGGCCGTTTCGGACGCCATGTTCCGTGGGAGTTGGAACACGTCACCGGCGGCGCTAGAGAAGTACAGGTGGGAGTGCGACGGTTTTCGTCCGTGGCCATCGGCCCAGATGGCGAAGAAGTCAGGGTGTGCGTGAAGGGCACGGCGGACGTAGGTATGGTTCATCTCGCTGCCTTGGGTCAGTTGCCGCATCTTGGTCCAAGTGGCTCCTTGGTCGTTGCTCTTCCACATCGCGACTTCGCCCCCTGGGTTGTACGGTTGGGGACCGGATTCGGTCGGGCCAATCACACGCCAGTCGTTATCGGCCAACATCCAAAGTTCTCCCATGTCGTAGTTGTTGTCCGAGGTGGTGATCGGCGAACGTTTCCATTCGCTCCCCGTCCAACGTGCCAGCATCCACGTGCGGGGGTCGTTCTTTGGGCCGGACTCGTAACCCTTGCTGGTGATGTAAAGCAACACGGGATGATCGTTTGTGTCATAGCGCAGGTCTTTCAAGTAGACGTTCAGACCTTCGGCTTCGTAGTCATGGATCAAAGCCTCGTTGTGGACCTCTTTCAGCGGCAATGAGAGCTTGTTTCCTTCTGCCGTTGTCCAGGTTCGGCCGTTGTCCGGCGTTTCGATGTAGTACAGGTTGGTCCGCCAGTTGAGGCCTTTGCCTTGCGGATGATAGTTGAACATCGATCCTGCTTTGGTCGCGCCGATGCCACTGACCTGGTAGTGACCTTGCCCAATTGCCGCCAGACGCTGCCACTCGCTCCATTCGCGTCCGTCTGGGCTGGTCATGAAGCAGATGGTGCGAGCGGCAGGGTATTTGTAGCGGGTGAAGAAGCCTTGGAAGCCTTCGTCCGAGTGCCACATCTGCATGTAGGAAAAGTTGGTGATCGGCGTGCGACCGTCTCCATCGGCTCGGGTCGCTTCCACCAGTTCAAACTCGGCGATGTCGAAGGGGCGTTTGCTGCGATGGATGTAGGAGGGACGCGATTGTCCATGTGACGTTGAGAAGATCCAAAGGTGGCCTTCGTCGTCGATGGAAATCACAGGGTTGTCATGGGCGTCGTCCGTTTGTTTGTCCAGCAGGATCGTGGGGCGGGGAACGGTGTTCGTTTCATGGTCGTAGTACGAAACCATGTGAAGCAACTTGCGGCTGTCGTCTGCCGTTGCACCTCCGAAGCAGAAAAACGTTTGATTGACCTCCTTGCAGTGGATCGCAAACGGTTTGTGCTTGGCGCAGTAAGTTCCCAATCCGCCGCTGTACTTGTATACGTACTCGTCGCCGGACGGTTGGTTCATGTACCAAATGCCTCGATAGCCATCGGCCTTTTGATTCAGCGTCACCGGTTCATCCGCTCTGGCAACATTGCAAACGAGCGAAGCCATTGCGATCAGCAACGAGGGCAGTCCGAGTTGGGGATTCATGGTGCTTTCTTAGGTGGGGATGTTGGTGGGGAGGCGGTTGGCTATTCACGCGCGGCCGCTGCCGCGGCGCGGATGAACTCGCCTCGCGTGGTGGTGCCGTTTGCCTTCGGGAGAACGTCGGGTGGCACGCCGATCGACTCAGCCAAAGCTCGCCAGCGTTGTTCCAGTTCGGCGTCCAGCGTTTTGTCCAGTTCGACTGCGTGCCACGGCGCGGCCTCGCTGTACTGCCCGTGCAGTCTCTTTCCACGTGGTTTTCGTGGTGTCTCTTCCGGATAGAGTTTTAGCAAGCCTCCAGCGGCGCCCCACCACTGGACGGCGACGAAGTCAGGTGAGTCCGGCAAGACATCACTGACATAGGTGGTGGCGGAACCATCCGCGTGCAGTTGACGCTGCAGCGTCGCGACGTCGACCTGTTGCGCGGGCTGGCCATGCTGCACGGCAAGAGCCGCTGCGTGCCCAGAGGCTTGTCCCAGCGACATCCACACCGGTTCCAAACGCAAGGCACAGAAGCCAACGTGCGATGACGACACGGCACCCGGCACCAACAAATTGTCGACCTCCTTGGGTAGCAAGACTCCATAGGGGATCTGATACGGCGGCACCGGGTTGTAGAACTCACCGCTGTGTTTGCCGCCGAATCGAGGGCCTTCATGGTGGGTGCCGTGGCAGTTGTTTCCGTAGTCCGCCATTGCGATCGAGTCGGCGTGAAACTTCGCCCGAGTGCCTTCCGCCGCGTACTCGCTGTCCGCCTGAGTGTAAACGTGGACGCCCTGCATGCGGCGGGCTTCGCGTACATACAGTTGCGGCGGCAAATGATCGGTGTCCAGGAATTCGTCCCGGCACCATCCCCATCGTTTGGCTTCTTCGCGAAACGTTTCGGGAACCTCCGGATCGTTTTGCAGAAAGTACAGCAGGCCGACTTGGTCACTCAGGTGTTCGGCATAGATCGCTCGACGTTCTTCTGAAGTGCCGTCTGGCCAACCGAGGTTTTTGCCGGGCAATGACAATCGCACCAAGCCTCGCGAAACGTCGTTGATGTCGTACTTGCCGCCCGGCAGCACGGGCAGATGAGCCTTGAAAATACACTTGCTCGGATAGTCGAAGACACGTTGGATTTTGTCCGACTCAATTGCATCCAGCACGCCCAGGAAATCTTCGCGTCGATAACCAGGCGGAGCAACGGGCGTCACCCGGTTGGTTTCATCTTGGGTCATGATGAAACGGAAGTTGTACGCTTGCAGTTGATCGTCCGCGGTTTCCGGTGCCAGCGATTCGCCATGAACATCACGTCCCTCCCGGCCGGCTCGCCATGGGACTCCTGCCATGGCCATCAAATCCCCTTCATAGCTGCCGTCGATGAACACTTCGGCACGAACCGTTTGCGTTTTGCCTTGCGGATCGACCAAGGTTGCTGATTCGATGTGATTGTGTGGTTCCGCTTCAGTCAGGCTCAACGCCGTGAGTGTGTGTTGGTGGATCAGTTCGATGCTGGGTTGTCTATCCAACAAGGCATGGAAGATCGCGAGGTTGACTTTGGGTTCGCCGAACGTGCCGTGATACGAAGCCTTCACCTGCGGCGAGTCGACGCCATAGGTTTCTGCATAGTGATTTTCAACGCGATTCGCAAAATCAAGGAACGCTCCGCTGAGGCTTTCCAGGGAATGAAAGTCGGTATGAGACAATCCGCTGGTCACCAAGCCACCGACGCGTTGGGTGGGTTCGACCAACAGGACCGACTGGCCGGATTTGCTGGCTGCCACCGCCGCAGCAATGCCAGCCGGTGTGGCTCCGTACACCATGACATCGACTTTGCGATCGACAGCGACCGCTGGAGGTGCCTTGAAGCCGGTGAACAAGATCATGGCCCCGACCAGCCACGTCAAACGAATCATGTTGAAACTCCACAAAAAGGCCCGGTGAGAAAACCGAGCATCATAACCTGTTAGGGGAGCCGGCACTGGCCTGCAACGAATTCCCCAAGGGTTGTTCGTGGGCACTCGGCAGAGCGAAACCTCCTGGGTCGCATGAGAGCCAACTCGACACGGCGGGCCACGTGCCACGGCAGATCAGCCGCGGATGATTCACTGCAGCTCGATTTCATGCGAATGGAGGCTGCTGAATACTGGACCGCGTCTTCGTTTCGCACAGCCCAGACAAGCCAGGCTTCTGCAGGTATTTGTCCGGGCTGCGCGAGGAGTTTTCCGGCTTGGCTTTCACGGCACGACACGGAGAACCGCTC
>NZ_JBICHO010000291.1:0-4680 GCF_043100905.1 Rhodopirellula sp. JB055
GACTGGCCAGCAAAATTCGCTTGCTGCGAACGGTTCCGCGATCCTAGGCGTCCAATTGATTCCGGTTTGGTCACGAGTTTCTTACATGTCAACGCGTGTCACTGCCAAACGTCTGTTCATTGGATTCAAAACGGCGTCACAAAGCAAAATGGTGCAGGTCATCAAATGTCGCCAAGCGTCAACACACGTTGTCGGCCTGGAAACTGGAGTTCACGCGTAGGAGGCTAGTGGTCTGTCACGACCTATTTTTAGGGTAGTGGGCCAGGCCGCGAGTGCGGTACAGGGGGAAAAACCAACGACAACGCGCCCCCGCCCCAAACAAAAAACCACGCCCCCGCCGCCTCGCCCACTACGATCAACCCTCACTTTTAGCTTTAACAAACCACTAGGTTCCATTTTGCAAAGCCGGTCAACATCAATGCTCAGATGCCTCTTCTGACATTTCTTCCTTGCACTATGATGGCAGAATGAGCTTTCAACACGACCAATTCGCACGCTCGCTACCGAGTTCGGGACAACCGATTCCGCCAGAGTTCTTCCGTGCGATTGCAGAGAGCACCGTCGACTGGGAGAGCTGGTTGTCTTCCACTGGGCAAATCTTGTGGGTCAATCGAGCGGTGCAGCGATACACCGGATACACGCCGGATGAATGTCTGCAGATGAGCGATTATCCGTTGCCGCTGATTGTGCCAGAAGACCGAGAGCGGATGTCGAACCAAATGAAGGAGGCAGCAACAGGGACAACCGGTGACAACATTGAGTTTCGCGTCTTGCACAAGGACGGTGCGACACTGTGGATGGCAGTATCGTGGCAACCAAGGATCAGTCGAGAAGGCCAGTCACTCGGGTTTCGTGCCAGCGTTCGGGATGTCACAGAACGCCGGCGAATGAGGGAACAACTGCGTTTGCAAAACGAACGATTGGAACAACTTGTCCAAGCTCGCACGGCGAAGATCGCTCAGCTCGAACAACATCGTCTCAACATGGAAAAGCTGGCCGCGTTGGGGGAATTGGCAGCCGGGGTCGCACATGAGATCAACAATCCTCTGGCAGGGATTCGCAACGCGTTTGCCTTGTTGAAACGGCATCTGCCTCGCCGAGTCAAGCATTACGACAAACTTGATTTGATCGACAAGGAGATCGAACGAATCCGTGGCATCACGCACCAGATGTATCAGTTGTATTGTCCGACGCGACAAAAAGCGGTCGTCTTCAACATCCATCGTTGCCTCGAGGATCTCCGTTCGCTTTGCCTGCCGATGTCGCGAAAGTGGCAAGTGAAAGTGGTGCAGGACTGCAAACACTTGGATGCGACCGACACTCTCGACCGCAATCAGGTGCGTTTGCGAGAAGGAGAACTGAAGCAAATTCTTTTGAACCTGATCCACAATGCGATTCAAGCATCGTCGCCCGGTCAAATTGTCCGCGTGGAACTGTCTCAGGTTGATGAACAACTGGTGGTGAAAGTCATTGACAATGGCTGCGGAATTGAGCCTGATATCATCGAGTCGATCTTCGATCCGTTCTTCAGCACCAAGGCCACCACGGTTGGCCAGGGGATGGGGTTGGGACTGTCCGTCACCCGAGGATTGGTCGAGGCGATGCAGGGCAAAATCAAAGTCACCAGCAGCGTCGGAGAAGGCACCGAGTTTTGTGTTTTGCTTCCGCGATGTTTGCACACCGAGGAGGATGAGGATTAGACATGGAACTCCAACAACGCATTTTAATTGCCGACGATGAACCGTTTTATCGCGAAACGACGGCGGAGTTTTTGCGGGAAGAAGGATATCAATGCGTCTGCGTGGAGGACGCCAACGATGCGATCACCGTTTTGAACGAACACAAGTTCGATCTCATCCTGTCGGATCTGAATATGCCCGGCAACCTCAAGTTGGAGCTCTTGAAGGAAGGTCGGACGAAACACAATCACGTTCCGATGATAGTCGTCACGGGTGCCCCCTCGTTGCCTTCGGCGATCGAAAGCGTGCGGCTCGGTGTCACGGACTACTTGCTCAAGCCGGTCAAGTTGGAAGAACTGCTGACCGCGGTCAAACGTTCGCTTTCCAGTCCGCCCCGGTCAGAGGCAAATGCCTCGCCTGCGTCATCCTCGTACGATGGCCAAGGGGCTGGCTGCCCTTCTTCGTCTCCAACCGTGATTCAAGGCATTGTAGGGAACAGCCCTCAAATGCAGGAGGTGTTAGAGATCGTGGAACGCGTCGCGCCCAGCGAGACCAATGTATTGATCACCGGTGAAAGTGGGACGGGCAAAGAAGTCATCGCCAACGCGATCCACGATCTGAGCCATCGACGTGAAAAATCGTTGCAAGTCATCGATTGCACTTCGATTCCGGAATCGCTGTTTGAGTCAGCTCTCTTTGGCCATATCAAGGGTTCGTTCACCGGAGCGGTCAAGGACCAACCGGGAATGCTTCGCTCGTGCGATGGCGGCACAGCATTTATCGACGAACTCGGTGAGTTGCCGTTGTCTTCGCAAGCCAAACTTCTGCGAGTGATCCAAGAGCAGACCTTCACTCCCGTCGGAGACAGCCAAACGATTCGCGTTGACACACGGTTTGTGTGCGCAACGAATCGCGATCTTCAAGAGGAAGTCAAAGCGGACCGTTTTCGCCATGACCTGTACTATCGACTGGCAGTGGTTCACATTGAACTGCCGCCGCTTCGACAACGTGGAGATGACGTCATTCTGCTCGCGGAAGCCTTTCTAAAGAAGTATCAGGGCAACGATGTTTCCCGGCATTCCTTGGCCGAGGAAACTTGTGAGTGTTTTCGACGATATCAATGGCCGGGCAATATCCGAGAACTACGGAACGTTCTCGAGCGTTCCGTTGCTCTCGCGAGCGGGCCAGTGATCACTCCAAACGATCTTCCACTGCCTGTACGAGAAGCCATCAACGATCCGCTGCCAGGCATCCAAGACCTCACGGAAGTCTCTCGCGATGAGGCACTCGACAGCGCTGACCGAGCGTATCTGATGAAAATCCTCGAGAAGCATCACGGCGTCATCGCCAGTGCGGCCCGCCAGGCTGGGCTATCACGACAGGGCATGAACAAGTTGCTGAAACGACATCACATCGACGCGAATGATTTTCGTCGTTGACTGACACAAGGAAGTCCGAAGGCATCGCGACGGTACGCATATTCGATCCGTCCTCCTCCATTCATCGACTGGGGAATCGCGAATGTTCGGCTTCAGAGTCTTCCGTCAACTCAAGCGAGCGATCCTCCCTCGCTCGCAAGGTCACCTTGTGCACCGAATCACTTTGTTGATCGCCCCTGTCAGAATCTGTGATGCCGAGTTCTCGAACGAAGTGGATCAGGTCATCCTCGCTGACATCCACAAACGCATCCAATGAACGGATCGCGGCGAGAACCTCTGCGTGAGTCGGGCGTTTCAGTTCGTTGTCTTCCTCTTCTGCACTATCGAAGGTGCGGAACAGACCAGCAGGATAGCGTCGCCAACGAAACGGCGCGTTGATCCCAACAGCGAGTAAGAGCATCAAGAAGACGTTGGTCAAAACAGGACACAGAACATAGGTGTATCCCAGTTCTTGAATCGCTTCGCCTCCCATCACGGCAGTGAAAGCGGTCGCGCCGCCCGGTGGATGGATGCATCCCAGGTGGTACATCACACCAATCGAAATCCCCACCGCAAAGGCAGCCGCAATCGCTGGATGACTGATCCATTGACAGCAGGTGACGCCAATGCAGGCAGAAAGACCATGCCCCGCAATCAATGGCCAGGGCTGAGACAGCGGCCCGTGGGGAATCGCATACAGCAGCACCGCACTGGCTCCCATCGATGCGACCACGCCAGCAGTCGCTATGGAAGGTAGGAAGAGGTTGGTCAGATAGAAGACCATGTAGATGGCGCAGCCGGAACCGATTGCTGAAATCAGCTTCTCTTGCAAGCTGACCTGCACCAGTTCGACGCCTAACCATTTGCTTCCGAGCATGTCGAATTCACGTTGGATCGCGTAGCAATCAAACGCAGTGCCGTGCCATGTCCGCTCATGGTGGGTCGCTGTTCTGATTGGGCAATCAGAGTAGGAGAAATGCAATTCACGTCAAGCGGAGCCCATGCAATTGCCTGGTTCCAGCGCTCCGTCACATGCAAACGTGGCTGAACAAGACAGCTTGATTGTTTCGTCACAGAATTCGCCAGCAGTAACCTGGAAAAAGTCTCTGCCCTACCTCGTTCGCTGTATCACGGACCAAGTTCGCACGAAGATCTGACCTTGAGCTGAAGCCCCAAGCCTTTCGACTGCCGTTGCTCCGCGACTGGTTGAGTGTCTTGCGGGATCGAACAACCGCGGAGCGGCGACAGGCGGCAAGCGATGAGATGCGACCATTGCGGCCTTGCTTGCGCGGCGGGAACTGGGGGGCCTCGCCGACGCATTTTCAAGTTGCGTTTTTGCGTGAGGCATTGGTTTCTTCATAACCCGACGCGTTAGCGAGGCGAAGTCAACATCGTTTGTCCCTCGCTGACGCATCGGGTTTTGAGAAAAGCGCAACTTCAAAACTTGCGTGGTGGGAACTGGGGGGCCTCGCTGACGCATTTTCAAGTTGCGATTTTGCGTGAGGCATTGGCTTCTTCATAACCCGACGCGTCAGCGAGGCGAAGTCAACATCGTTTTTCCCTCGCTGACGCTACGGGTTATG
>NZ_JBICHO010000292.1:0-14778 GCF_043100905.1 Rhodopirellula sp. JB055
ATGATGAGCACGGTCGACGTCAACGGCGATGACGCGTCGCCGTTGTACAAGCAATTGACCAGCATTGAATCCAAGCCGGCAGGCAAAGGGCCGATCAGTTGGAACTTTGAAAAGTTCTTGATCGGACGAGATGGCCAAGTGCTCGGCCGTTACAAATCGAAGGTCGCCCCGTCGGATGACGAGTTGGTGTCGGCGATCAAAGCCGCCGGAAACCGTGCTCCTGGATCAGCAAGCCCTTACGGCTTGTGGGGAGCGTTGAGTACACGTGGCATGAAAGAAATCGTCAACATCGACGATCTCTAGGATCTGATGACGGGGTGCGTCCAGCATCTCGGATCATTTTCGATCAAACTTCGAACGGGCTCCGAATTTTTTCGGGGCCCGTTTTTTTTGTGTTGGTACCTTTGTACGTGAACTTCTTCCCCTCGTTCTGCTGTAATCTCCATCAGGTACGCTTCGCAACTCGTTTTTCGATTCCTCATGAAATCCGGCGGCAACCTCGCTTTTATTCTTCTGATCGTTTGGCTGACTGGATGCCAACCAAGTGATCCGTCCGATGCTCGCCCATCAAATGCCGGTCACGCTTCCATCGAGACGGGCGCGGCCGCCAAGGCACACACAGCCAATCGGGGCAACGTTGGCAGTGACTCCGATCCTCATCCGTTCCAGCGACAAATTGCTGCTGCGGTTGCCGCTCGTGATCCTCAGTCGCTGCGTTCCGTCGCACGTCAAGCAATGCTCACCGCGGGCGACGACGCCGACACCTACGAACAACTCGGTGACGCCTGGAATGCTCTCGGTGAAACCAGCGATGCGATTGAGATGTTTGACACAGCGATCGAAATGACCGATGTCCCGTCCGCCGATTTGTTCGAAAAGACCGGCCACGCCTACATGGCCCAAGGTCGCACGTTCGACACCATCGAATTGATGAAACGATGTGTCGAACTGCACCCGAACGATGCTGGTCGACGGGTCTCACTGGTCGGCCTCATGATCAGCCAAGCACTGGAACGGGACGCGATGGTGCACTTGCAATATCTGATTCAAAGAGGCCAGGCAAGCATTCCCGAACTGGTGATCGCCAGTGACTCATCTCGTCCCCAGGCCGATGACGAGATGTGTGAGCAGGCCCTCCGACTCAACCCATCAGACCTGCGACCTCAGTACGCAATGACGCGATTTGATGCTTACGAGCATCGCTGGGCGACAGTCCTTCAAAAACTGAAACCGGTTGTCAAGCAACATCCGGCGTTCACCCCCGCCTGGGCTTTCTTGACGCGTGCAGCGGTGGAAGAAAACGACACCGAAACGCTTCGAACAATTGCCAACCAAACGTTCACCGACGACTACGAGCAACACCCGCAAGTCTGGCTGGCTCGAGGCGTCTGGGCGAACCAAAACGGTGACTCCTCGCTTGCCGTTGCGGCCTTCACCGAAGCCGTGCGACTGGACCCGAATCACCACGAAGCCCTGACCAAGCTGACCGCGGCTTTGGCCAGTTCAGGCAAAATTGACTTGAGCCAGAAAGTTGCGGTTCGAGCCAGACAGGTCAACGAGTTGCGTGACGCCCTCGATGGCTTTCTCGGATGGCGACGCAACTCGCAGCGTTTAGCAGTGGTCGTGGCAGAGAAACTGCAAAATCTGGGGCGACACTGGGAAGCCGTGGTTTGGCTGCGTGCGGCATTCGCACTGCCACAAGATCCCGCCGAGAACCTGAAAGACACCTACACGACTGCTCGAAAGAATCTGACGGGGAAAACCCCTTGGCAAACCTTTGACGAACAGTGGCTGCCAAACAAGTCCGAAACGAAAGAGCGACTCGCCACCGCAACTCGGCGAGGCTGGTTCAATCGTTCAACTGAACAGGACCGCCCGGCCTTGGCTGCTTCCGACACTCCCAAACGCCCTGCTCCCACCCGAACCATCGCTGATCGGGGGTACCGGTTGATTGATGAAGCGGCCAGTCGCGGCCTGAATCATACCGTTGGCCTACAGCGTCCGCGGCCAGAAGACGGATTGTGGCTGTGGCAATCAGGACTGGGCGGCGCAGGTGTATTGGATTTCGACCTGGATGGTTGGCCTGATCTTCACTTGACCGCATCCGGCGGTGAGTCCGGCGGCGCACCTGGCAAACGCGACAGCCAACCCAACACCACGGTCCGAAATTTAGAAGGCAAGTTCATCGACGTTTCCGCCATCAGCGGATTGGCTGACACGGGATTCACGCAAGGCGTTGGTATCGGGGACTTCAACGCGGATGGCTTTCCCGATTGTTTGATCGCGAACATTGGTATCAACACGCTCTATCAAAACAACGGAGACGGAACGTTCACCAATGTCACTCGAACGATGTTCGACAAACCGGACGACGCGATGGATTCCGACGGAACACCAAAGACGCAGGTGGGCAGTGACCCTCGAAACACCTGGACTTCCTCAACGGCCATTGCGGACATCGACCAAGATGGCCTCGCGGATTTGATCGAAGTCAATTACTGCGGCGGCCCAACTCCTTATCAGCAACGTTGCCTCGACGAAGCAGTTCAACAGCACCGTTCATGCCAACCGATTTCCCTTCGGGCAGAACGTGATCGGGTGCACCGCAACCGTGGCGTCCCAGCCAATTCGTCTCTCTTTGAAGACCAAACTGACCCTTGGTTTACCAACAGCGCACCTGGTCGCGGACTGGGGATCTTGATCGGACAGATTGACGGAACCGAAGGTTTGGACATCTACATTTCCAACGACATGACCGCCAACCATTTTTGGCGATTTGATCCCGATTCGAAATCACTCGACGAACAAGCAACCATTCGTGGACTTGCTTTCAACCATCAATCCGCCGCGGAGGCTTCCATGGGGATTGCGGCAACCGATGCGGACGGCGATCTGGACATGGACCTGTTCGTCACGCACTTCACCGATGAAACCAACACGTTTTACGAGCAAGTACACAAAGGATTGTTCCAAGACACGACCGAAGCGGTTCACCTGTCCGATTCCAGCCAAGAGATGCTTGGCTTTGGAACCCAGTTCATCGATTTAGATGGAGATGCAATCGATGAACTGGTCGTCGCCAACGGTCACATCGATGACTTCACACACGACGGGCTGCAGTATGAAATGCCTGCGCAGTTGTTTGCCATCGACCAGGACAATCACTGGCAATGGGTTCCTGCGTCCACGGTCGGCCCCTACTTCGAAGAACCACGAATGGGCCGCGCCATGGCGACCCTGGACGCGGACCGAGACGGCCAAACTGATTTGGTTGTCACGGATCTGTTTCGGCCCACTGCCCTGTTGATCAACCAAACGCCTCACGTCACGAAGTCGCTGAGCGTTCGGGTTGTCGGCGTTCAATCTGAACGAGATGCGATCGGCACAACCGTCCTGGTGACGAGTGGTTCAGGCACCCAGATGCGACAGCGAATGGCTGGTTCGGGATACCAATGCTCCAATGAGCCAGTCCTCACCTTCGCCATCCCCAAAAGCGAGACGGAGGTCAGCGTCGAAGTTCGCTGGCCAAGCGGCATCACACAGAACCTTACGGTGGCGATGCCGCGGGACAATCTGCTCTTGATAGAACCCTCCGGCGACGACTGAGCCCCCCTGTCGAGCATGGCCGCAGGAACGAGAGGGTAAACACACCGAGAGTCTCAACTCACTCCCACTGGTCCGCACTCAGTTCCATCCAGCGTTCTTCGGCATCGCCCAGTTCCGATTCAATTTCTTTCATTTGATCATGCAACCGAACGGCTTCGCCAGGGTCGGTTTCGGTCAAGAGCTTTTCGTTCAGTTCCTTTTTCTCGTCATCCAGTTTAGCGATTTTGCGTTCCAGGTTCTTGACCTCTTTTTCACGCTTGCGTTGTTCCTTCTGATCTTGTCGTGAATCGCCACTGCTTTTCGACGCTCCCGTCTTGGGCGCCACTCCGGCTGCCTTGGCGTTCGCATTGCGAACTCGCTCGCCTTCATCAATTTCTTTCTCAACCGCTTCGCAATAAGTCGCGTAGCTGCCGAAGTAGTTGCGAACGCGTCGGTCCCTGACTTCGATGACGTTGGTCGCGACCTCCGCCATGAAGTGTCGGTCGTGGCTCGTGAAAATCACCGTTCCCTTGTAAAGCTTCAGTGCCTCTGCAAGGGCCTCGACGGTTTCGACATCCAAGTGGTTTCCCGGTTCGTCGAGGACCAAGACGTTTGCCGTGCCAAGCAACAAGCTGGCCATGCAAACACGAGCACGCTCGCCCCCGGAGAGCACCTTGATCTTTTTGTGAATGTGCTCATCGCGGAACAACAGCGCCCCGGCCATCGCCAGCACATCTTGCCGTGTGGTTTCGGGATCCGACGCGTATTCAAGATGCTCGAGAATCGTCTGCCGCTCATCCAGCGTCGTGTAGACGTGCTGAGCGTAAGTTCCAATTTCGATTCCGTGCCCCCATTTCATTTTCCCGGCGATGGGTTCGAGCGAGTGAACCAAGGTCCGCAACATCGTCGTTTTGCCTTGGCCGTTGTCGCCCACGATCGCCGCCCGTTGACCATGTTCGATCTCCAAGGAGATATCCTCCGCCACGACGTGTCCCGGATACCCAATCGCCAGCCCTTCGCACCGAACGGCGGTCCCCTGGCGAGGCTGAACGCGTGGTGCGCGGATGTTGACGGTGGGTTCATCACCAACAATCTCGGTCGTCTGCAAACGTTCGAGCTGCTTGGCCTTACTACGAGCCTGACTGGCGGTGGACGCATTCGCACGGTTCTTGTCAATGAATCGTTGCAACTGCTTTTGCTTGGCGATCACCGTCGCGTTGACACGTTTCTCGTGCTCGCGTCGCTCCTCACGGTACTCCAGGAACTCCTGAATTTTACCGGGATACATCGTCAATTGCCCGCGGGACAACTCCAGTGTTTGGCTGCAGGTCGCCTTCAAGAACGCCCGGTCGTGACTGACAATCAACGCGGCTTTGCCAAAGTCACGCAAAAAGTGCTCCAGCAAAATCTGGGTCCGCAAATCCAAGAAGTTCGTCGGCTCATCCAACATCAGCAAGTTCGGATCGTGCAGCAACAAAGCCGCCAATTTGACGCGAGTCTGCCAACCGCCCGACAGGGCTTTGACCGGCCCCTCCAAGTAGTCCCCTTTCAGTTCGAACTGACCGGCGACCTGGCCACACCGCCAATCCGGTTCGCCACTGTCACGCATCAGAAAATCGAGTGCCGATTCGCCCTCGTGAAATGGGTCGTGCTGCCTCAGGTATCCAATCCGTAAATTGGGGTGGTGAATCACCTCACCCCGTTCGACCTCTTCTTCGCCGAGCAAGATTCGCAGCAGCGTCGATTTGCCGGCTCCGTTTCGCCCCACGAAGCCTACCTTCACGTCGTCCACCAACGACACATTGGCCCCGTCGAGCAAGACTTGGTCGCCAAACCGTTTTTCGGCGTCTCGAAGCTGAATTAAAACGGCCATTCTGAGTAAATTTCTAAAACTGTAAGAGGAGCAAACAAAGACGAAGCGGCAGGGAAAAACGTTCCCAAAACCTTGTCGCCACGTCAAACGTACCGAGAACCAGGGAAAAGTTCACCCGGTCGTCCTACCCACCCCGGGATCGGTTCCGTACAGTAGACTTCAGCGCGACGATGGCATCCTGATCGAAGCCTGCCATTGACGCTTGCCCCACCTTCCACGTTTTCTTCCTCCTTTGCGATTCGCTTGGCCACGGCGGTTCGTTGCAGGACTCATGAATAGCTATTCGTTGGACTACATCGACGACTTGTACGTGCAATACGTGCGTGATCCGTCGAGCGTTTCGGAAACCTGGCGTCAATACTTTGAGCAGTTCCTGGTGGGAGCTGGCGCGAGCGTTTCTGCTCCGCCCGCTGCCTCATCCAAGAATGGTCCGGGTGACCCTGGCACCAATGGGGATACGTCTGGTGCCCGTTCCGTGGTGGCACCCGCGTTTGCATCCGGCCGCCCCGGTAGCAGCGCCGACACCTCTGATCGGCCTGGCTCGACAGGCGACCAAAATGTCGACCAAGCCCTGTGGCTGGCTCGAATCCAAGACCGAGTCGACCAACTGGTTCGCGAATATCGCGTTCGCGGACACTTGGTCGCCACGCTTGACCCCCTCGGATTGTTCGAGCACACCTGCCCCGAATTGTCGCCACGAAGCCACGGGCTGAGCCAGCAGGATCTCGCACGTCCTTTTGACAGCAGCATCTTGGAAAACGTTTCGGGCAGCACGCTCGACGTCATCCTGAACAAACTGCAGTCCACTTATTGCCGCAGCATCGGTGCGCAGTTCATGCACATCGACAATCGCAACATTCGCGATTGGTTGCAGCGACGAATGGAAACGACCGAAAATCGCCTGGACCTCTCCCACGAAGTCCAACGTCGGATCTACACCCGCCTGGCCGACGCCACCATCTTCGAAGAATTCGTGCGCCGCAAATTTGTTGGCGCCAAAACCTTCTCGCTCGAAGGTGCCGAAAGCCTGATCCCCTTGATCGACCTGGCGCTTGAAAAAGCGGGCCAGCATCAAGTCAAAGAAGTCGTCATGGCGATGGCGCACCGCGGTCGCCTCAATGTGATGGCGAATATCCTGAAAAAACGGGCGATGAACATATTCTGGTCGTTCGATGACCCGACGCCGGAACTCAGCCGCGGTGGAGGCGATGTTCGTTACCACCTCGGATACAGCAGCGACTGGAAAACCGCCTCGGGTGACCACCTGCACATCTCGCTGTGCTTCAACCCCAGCCACCTGGAATACGTCAACACCGTCGCCCTCGGCCGAACTCGCTGCAAGCAAGACAATTCCGGGGACACCGATCGCCAGGACGTGATGACGATCCTGATCCACGGCGACGCGGCCTTCGCCGGGGAAGGTGTTGTTCAAGAAACGCTGAACCTCAGTGAACTGAAAGGCTATCGCACCGGCGGAACCTTGCACGTCGTGAGCAACAACCAAGTCGGATTCACCACCGAACCCGACGAGGGACGCAGCACAACCTACGCCACCGATGTGGCCAAGATGCTTCAAATCCCAATCTTCCACGTCAACGGCGAAGACCCCGAAGCGGTCGCACAAGTCGTCTCGTTGGCCATGGATTTCCGCAAGAAATTCCATCGCGATGTGGTCATCGACCTGTACGCTTACCGTCGTTGGGGTCACAACGAAGGCGACGAACCGCGATTCACTCAACCGCAGATGTACGCCGAAATCGATCGCCGCCCCGGTGTCCGGCAGCAGTACCTCAATCGCTTGCTGAAGCTCGGCAAAATCACGGAAGAAGAAGCCGACGAAATCAGCCGCGACCGAACCGAAAAACTCGAGAGCGAATTCGCGGCCAGCAAGCACGAGTCGTTTGTTCCTGACACACAAACGCTCGCCGCGAACTGGATGGAATACTTTGGCGGCCCCGAACCGGCTGATGAAGTCGACACCACCATGCCAGTCGAGCGACTGAGCGAATTGCTCGACAAGATCACCCGTTTGCCCGAAGGCTTCTCGCCCCACAAAAAACTGAAGCGGCCGATGCAACAACGCCGCGAAATGGCCAGCGGCGAACGGCCTCTCGACTGGGCGTCCGCAGAAGCCGCCGCCTTTGCATCCCTGCTCGATGCCGGCCACCCCATTCGATTGACCGGCCAAGACTGCGAACGCGGCACGTACAGCCACCGCCACGCGGACCTGCACGACATGCGCGACGGCAGTGAATACTGCCCACTCAAGAATCTGCACGAAGAACAGGCTCGTCTGGAACTGTTCAACAGCCCCCTGAGCGAAGCCGGCGTCCTGGGATTCGAATACGGCTACTCTCTCGACTGCCCCAGTGGGCTGTGCATGTGGGAAGCCCAATTCGGTGACTTCTGGAACGCCGCGCAAGTGATCGTGGACCAGTTCATCGCCAGCGCCGAAGATAAATGGAATCGCTTGTCCGGCCTGGTCATGCTGCTGCCTCACGGCTTCGAAGGCCAAGGCCCCGAGCACTGCAGCGCTCGCGTCGAACGATTCCTCGCCATGGCAGCCGAAGACAACATCCAAATCTGCCAGCCCACCACGCCAGCACAGTATTTCCACCTTCTTCGCCGCCAAGTCATCCGGAAATGGCGAAAGCCACTGGTCGTCCTGACCCCCAAAAGCCTGCTGCGTCACGCGGAGGTCACCAGCCCTCTGGACGTGGTTGCCGGAGGCAGCTTCCGCAAAATCTTGCCCGATCGCAAAGTCCCACTCGAAGGTGCCAAACGTCTGCTGCTGTGCACCGGCAAGGTCTACTACGACCTCCTGCAAGAACGCACCGACAAGAACATCGAGGGCGTGCCAATCATGCGTCTGGAACAGCTCTACCCGCTGTCACCAGAAGAAATCTTCGCCGCGTTCGAAGGGCTCGCCGAAGGAACTGAAATCCGCTGGGTCCAAGAAGAACCCGAAAACATGGGCGCGTGGCCGTACCTGAAGCTCAAGATCGGCGACGAACTCAACACACGCTTCCGGTTCACCAAAGCCACGCGAGCGGAATCAGCCAGCCCCAGCACCGGGTCGATGGCAGCTCACAAACTGGAACAAATCGATCTGATCCAAGCCGCCTTCGAAGGCGTCAACTGAGCCCACTAAGCACGTGAGCGGGAGTCATTGGGCTTGATCACGTAGCGGCGCCTCTCCGAGACGCTGTCATTTGCGAGTCTCAGAGAGACTCGCCTACGTGATGCAACCCGCGACGAACGAAGCAATTGAAACAGAAAGTGGCTCAACCGTTGCGTTCATGCGAAGCTGAATCCTTCTTGGTCGACGAATCGGCCTGGCCCATGCGTTTGAGCCAGCGAGTTGGCTCTGACTCAGATGTGGCGGACCGGTTCGCTTGCTGCAATGGGGTTCGTGCAGGCCGACGGAGAGCCTCCGTCGGCTACAGGTGGAACTGGAGTCCCGGCGTGGCTCGCTGAAACGGCAGCGTCGACCGAAAGTCGGTCAAGGTCGAACCAGCGACTGAGCCCGAGTGTTTGGGTTTCAGAACAATTCTTAGCCCCGATCAGGCAACGAGCAGAACCCACATGGGTCTCCCCGGTAACAGAGCGATCTATCCAGGGCAGCCAACAATCTGAACAATCGCGTTGCCAAACGACTCCAAAGTCCAAACGCGAAAGGTCCGTTTTACCAAGCCGCGTCGTAGAACTTTGTGATCAACTCGTCAGTCCATGCGGTTCCGTCCAATTGCGTGAACCCATGATGGCCTCCGGTTGGCATCATCAACACGCGAGTGGACTCGGGTACCCGCCCGCGAAGTGCAACAAACGATTCAACCGGCACCAAGGGGTCATCGGCCGCCGTCACAATCAACGCAGGCACATCGATCTGCTCCACCACCGAATGCGCCGAAGACTCCGCGTAGTACGTACGCTCATCCTCGAATCCAGCCATGGGAGCGGTGATCCGGCGGTCAAATTCGCGGAGCGTTCGCGGGACTCGGCCCACCAACAGATCTCCCAACTCCTCCCGCATTTGCAGCGTCGACTTGGCTCGCCGGAGCAACTGGGTGATGAAGTAATGATTGTAAAAACGCAGCGACCAAGCCTCCATCCGGTCGCTACACGCTTGCAGATCAATCGGCGGAGCGATCGCCATGATCGGTCCGACACGGTCCCATCCAGATGGCTGTGCATCCAATCCTGCGCCGACTCGCCCCGCCGCTCGCAGCAATTGGTTGCCTCCCAAGGAAGTTCCCACTGCCCCAATCGGAGCGGACTGATCGCTCGTCAAACCGGCGATGAACTCGATCGCCGCCAACACATCGTCGCTTCGTCCGGCATGCGTGATCCCTCGACAAAACGCGACGGATTCACCACAACCTCGCATGTCCAACCGAAACACACGAACGCCGATCGCCAGCAACCGTCGCTTGAACCGAACCATGTAATCCGCCGCATGACAGCCACAAATTCCATGCAACAACAACACGCTGCCCCGAGGAGATTCACCCCAAGGTGCCGGCATATCGTCATGCAAGATCAATGTGTCCCCGTCGGACACCGGCATCCGATGTTTCTCGGATTTGACTCGAGTCGACAGCTCTTTCCATTCCTCCCTCCGCATCGTTGCCCGCGGTGCAAGCAACGTTTGCAGGTGCCCACCTCGACGCCATCGATGGGGCACGAAAGCCGGCGGTTCGAACCGATGCACTGAAAACGTCATCTCGTTAAACTTTCCATCATGAAAACCATTCGCACCTTTCTGGCCATTCCGTTGCCATCCGATCTCGCCCGCACAGCATCGCGTTGGATGGCGGAAACCAAAAGCCCAGGAGACGGAATCAAATGGGTTCCCGATGAGAATCTTCATCTCACCCTGAAATTTCTGGGAGAAGTCGACAACGTCGAAATCCCCACCGTTTGCAACACGCTGGAAGCGGCCTGCGACGATCTGGCCCCCTTTGGCTTGGTTCTCGAGGGTGCCTCTGGGATTCCCGACCTGGAACGTCCTCGCGTGCTGACCGTCGCCGTCGACGATTTCACTTCCTCGCTGACCAATCTGGTTGCGGATCTCGAAAAACGTTTCGCAGAACTTGGCTACAAACCTGAACCTCGAGACTACCGGCCTCATTTGACCGTGGGACGCACTCGCAGCGGAAGCCGCCGGGCCAACTCAGATGTCATCCAGCGATGGCGGAAATTCGAAGACGACGAAATTGGCGAATTCAACGTTCGCGAAATTCATGTCGTTGGCAGTTTCCTAGAAAAGCACGGGCCGACGTACAACGTCCTCGGACGAGTTCAGCTATGACCTCAGCCGCTGGCCCCGAACTGCTGCTGTCCATTGAATCCACCTGCGACGAGACCGCTGCGGCCGTGATCCGCCGCGACGGCACGGTCCTGGGACAATGCATCGCCACCCAAGAAACGCTGCACGAGCAATTCGGCGGCGTGGTTCCCGAGATCGCCGCGCGAGCCCACCTGGAACGCATCCTGCCGGTGATCGACACGGCCGTGAACCAGGCCAACGTCCGCGGCGAAGAACTGACCGCGATCGCGGTGGCCGATCGACCGGGACTGGCTGGTTCCCTGCTGGTCGGCGTCGTTGCCGCGAAAACGCTCGCGTTGGCTTGGAACAAACCACTCATCGCGCTGAACCACTTGCACGCTCACCTGTACGCGTGCCAATTGATCGACGGTGCCCCCGATGACATCTACCCGGCAATCGGCCTGATCGTTTCGGGAGGCCACACCAGCCTGTACCACTGTCGCACCGCAATCGACCTGGATTACCTCGGCGGAACCATCGACGACGCCGCGGGCGAAGCGTTCGATAAAGTTGCCGCGATGCTCTCACTGCCGTTTCCAGGCGGAGTCGAAGTCGCCAAGCTCGCCGCAGAAGGAAACGACCGAGCGTATTCGTTCCCACGTTCGATGATCCATGATCCCGGTGACAACTTTTCGTTCAGCGGCCTGAAGACCGCGGTGAGATACGCCATCACTGGTCCTGGACGACAAGATTTTTCCAGCCTGGAGATATCTGACCAAGTCAAACGAGACGTTTGTGCGTCGTTCGAAGCCGCCGTAGTCGACGTTTTGGTTGCCAAATGCCGCCGGGCGATCAAGCGGCACAGAAATCGCAACGCTTCCAACGACCAGGAATCCAACGGCGGAACCAATCGGCTGATCGTCGGTGGTGGCGTGGCAGCGAACCAACGCCTGCGACGTGACCTGCAGGCTGCGGCCAAAAGCGACGGGTTCGAACTTTGGATCGCTCCCCCGCACCTGTGCACCGACAACGCGGTGATGGGCGCGATCGCTTGGAAAAAATTCGAAGCCGGCCAGTTCGCATCGCTGGATCTGGATATCACTCCCGGACTGCAGCGAGGATTCTGAAGACGCCGGCTCTAACCAACGCCCCATCGCAAGACCATCCACGCTCATGAAGTCTGCCTCGCAATCGCTCACCGGTGAATCGGCTGTCCTGACGGAACTGCAGCTCAGCCATCCATCGCTGCGTTGGGTCGATCGCTATAGCCGTTTGCTGGACACGCGATTTCGCATTCCCGGAACGAAGGTGCGGTTCGGACTGGACTTCATTCTCGGATTGGTCCCCGGTGCTGGTGATGCGATCAGCATGGGCCTTTCCGGAATCCTGATCGCGACGATGGCAAGAAACGGCGCCAGCCCAAGGCTCGTGCTGAGAATGCTCGCCAACGTCGGCCTGGACGCATTGGTTGGCACCATCCCGGTCCTGGGCAACCTCTTTGACTTGTTCTACAAAGCCAACCATCGCAACTTGCTTTTGTTGCGAGAGTACTACGTCGAAGACAAGCACCGCGGAAGCATCTGGCCGATCCTGATGGCCATCGTGATCACCCTCATCGTCCTACTGGGATTGATGGTGATGATCTTCGTCTGGTGCATCAACGCGATCGCGAGCGTGTTCTAAGCAGTCGCGACGGCATCGCGCGTCACAAACCAAGTCGGCGACTCAATCAATCGCGACGGGAACAGCGCGGCTGGCAAGTCGCTGGCGGAACTGCGAACACTCGCAAGTGCTTGACGCTTGTTTGATCCACCGACCAAGAACCAACGCTGACGAGCAGAATTGATCGCGGGCGCGGTCAACGTGTAGCGATAAGTTTCCATCTTGGGCACCCAGTTCTCAACGAACCAACGATCGTTCTGCTCGATCGCCTTGGTTTCCGGAAACAACGACGCCGTGTGAGCGTCATCGCCCATTCCCAACAATGCCAAATCCCACGTCGGGACATCAGAACCCGCGAACGTTTCCCGCAAAGTCTTCTCGTAGGCTTCCGCCGTCGCGGCTGGATTGTCCGGATCGACTGGTACCGGAAATGCACGCAGCGAATCTGTTGGCAAATGCGACAGCAACGCTTCGCGAACCATCCGGTAGTTGCTGTCCAAGTTGTCTTCCGTGACGTTGCGTTCGTCGCCCCAGTAGAACTCGATGTTTTGCCACGGCAACTCTTTCGTCGCCAGTAATTCGTACAGACGCTTGGGCGTTGACCCACCGGACAACGTCACCCGGAACACACCACGCTGCTCGATTGCTTCTTTCGCAGCTTTGCAAAAAGCGTCCGCGGCGGCGTTGGAAAGCTCATCCAATGATTCAAATACTTGCACGTTGCATTCTCAATGATGGGGGAATGAAGACAGATGTTATTCGGAGGTCGACGGCGCCGTGACTCACTCAAACGATTCGGCATCGCTCGGAAAACGGGCAGCCTTCACTTCATCGCAATACGACTTGGCCGCCTCTCGGATGGTGTTGCCGACATCAGCAAACAACCGGGTGAACTTTGGGGTGTAACCTGATGTCAGCCCGAGAATATCGTGGGTCACCAATACCTGCCCGGAAACGTCTCGTCCCGCGCCGATGCCGATCGTTGGAACCTTCACCGCATCCGTGAT
This sequence comes from Rhodopirellula sp. JB055, assembly GCF_043100905.1. Lineage (NCBI taxonomy): Bacteria > Pseudomonadati > Planctomycetota > Planctomycetia > Pirellulales > Pirellulaceae > Rhodopirellula > Rhodopirellula sp. JB055. The sequence goes on from NZ_JBICHO010000292.1 coordinate 13,397, forward strand.
CGCCGCGGCGGCTTCGCTGGGCACACACTCAATCAAAACCACGAATGCGCCGGCGGCTTCAGCGGCCTTCGCGTCCGCCACCAATCGCTCGATATCACGCTGCAGGCGATAGCCGCCTTCCACGTGAATATTCTGCGGACGCAGCCCGATGTGGGCCATCACCGGAATGCCGGCACTCACCATCGCTTCGATCCGTTCGGCTTGCTCAGCCCCGCCTTCCAGTTTGACCGCATGGCACTGGGTTTCTTTCAACACGCGAGCCCCACAGCGGACGCTGTGAAGCAGATCGAGCTGCCCATCCGGGAACGGCAAATCGACCACGACCATCGCATGCTCCGCGGCTCGCCCCACCATTTCGGCATGGTAGATCATTTGATCCATCGTCACTGGCAGGGTCGTCGAGTGTCCCTGAACGACCATCCCCACGGTGTCGCCAACCAACAGAACGTCGACACCGGCCTCGTCCAAAATTTTTGCCGTGGGAAAATCGTAGGCGGTCAGCATCGTGATCCGCTCACCACGGTCACGCATGCGTTGCAGCGTTCGCGTGGTGATTCGCGATTTTTTCTTTTCCGATTCCGTCATTCTGCTTACTTTTCCATGGGGTCGCTCACTCGGCGGGAACACGATGCAGCATCATCAGCCGAATCTCCACGCCTCGACGCTCCCCATCCTGACCCATGATTCTCGGGCAGGTCAATGACAGGCGTCCTCTGCCCTCCGACAAGGTGATCTGCCCGAGCGACAATTTCTCCCATCGCTTCTCATCGCTCTCCGCCCGCTTCGACCGATCCTTGTCCAAATGAATGGCCTCGGAAGGGTTGGCCTTCGTCACAACAGACTGAATTGCTTCCATCACACCGGGTTGCTGCCATTCCAATTGCAACCGTGTCCCCACTGCCGATTCTGGGCAGGCGTAGTACACGTCCACCTCGAATTGCCCACCAGCCAAAACATCGACGTCCCACGTGACGGCATCCGCTTCCGAATGCCAATGAGTCATGTAACTGCTGTTGGGAAACCGGTTGCTGCGGCGAATCTCACCGGTCGCCTGAGCATCCCGAGCGGGAAGCTGCGTCCATGCATGATCGGGATGCCCGACCGGAAAAACCTGTTCCTCGGAATAGCTCCGCCCGCGAGGCTTGGTTTCTCGCGTCCAATCCTCAAGAGCCTGTTGCATTCGCGCCGCGACCTCATGGTTTTCCTTCGCGACCGATTGCGTCTCTCCCGGGTCCGCTTGCAAGTCGAATAGGTCTCCGTTTTGGTGATAGCGATACTGATTCGATCGCACGCTGGTTTTCCCTTTCCAGGCCGTGAAAATCAAACGCTGAACCGGAACGTCCTCCGGATCATTCAACACGCCCTTCAGCGACATGCCATCC
>NZ_JBICHO010000293.1:0-6157 GCF_043100905.1 Rhodopirellula sp. JB055
AAAGTGCTCATTCCATCCATTTTTTTACCATCGCTTTAAACAGCTCACCGATCCCGATCATGCCATTGGGACTCAGCGGCACAATCGTTTGTGGCAGAGCATTCAGTCCGTCTGGAATCGCGTCCAGCGCCGTTGCACCTCGCTGCTGCAGAGCGACTGCATACGGGTCGCTTGAGTCGCTGGATTGGAAGACACCGTTGACCACGAGATGTTGATTCTTCACTCCGAGCTCCGCCAGCTCGGCGCTCGTTCGGTCGGCTTCACGCAGGGCACTTGGTTCGGCTCGAGCCACCAACACCAATGTCGTCGACGCGGAATCCCCCAGTGCCTTCACCGACTCTTGATACAGTTTCTGTTGAGCCTGCAACCCAGCGAGCGGACCAAGGCAACTGGTTCCCGTCGTGTTCTGTTCCATGAAACCATCCCACGCCGAAGGCAACGTGAGCAAACGCAACGTGTGCCCCGTTGGCGCGGTGTCGAAAACGACGTGGTCAAACTCCGCGGTGGCGGCTGGATCACCGAGCAAACGCGAGAACTCATCAAAGGCCGCGATCTCAAGTGTACAAGACCCGGAAAACTGTTCTTCCATGCTCTTCAAAGCCGCCTCTGGCAACAGCCCGCGATACGGTCCAACCATCCGCTCGCGATACTCCGCCGCTGACTTTTCAGGGTCCAGGTTCATCGCAAACAACGTTGGAATCTCCGGCACCACGGTCGGATGATTTCCAAGCGTGACACCCAACACCTCGTCCAGATTGGAGGCGGGGTCCGTGGAAACAAGCAAGACCTTCTTGCCAGCATCCGCCAGCTTCACCGCAGTCGCACATGCCACCGACGTTTTTCCGACTCCACCTTTACCAGTGAAGAAAAGATTGCGGGTGGGATGATCTAAGAATTTCATGGTTCAGTTCCTTTGGGTGAACACTTCGCTCTCACTAACAACAGCCGCTTGATCCACAACAATCGTCACCTGATTTCGCAACCGGCAACAATGGATTGGGCGCCGCACCTTCGATCCATCCCGCGAAATCTTCCCGAGTGGGATAGGCGGCTTGGCTGGCGACTTCTCCGTCGACAAGAACCACCGGCAAGCAATCCGTTCCAGCTGTGCTCAACAATTGATGGATCACCTTGTTCTCAATGAAAGCTTGCGGTTGCTGCGCCAGGTTGAAGCGTTCGACTTGGTGGCCTTGCTCCTTGATCCAATCCAAATCCGCTGCGAACTTGGGCAGCACAGGATCGACATCTGGACCACACACGCCCGTCGAGCAGCACATGGGTTTGTCATAAACTTGAACGTTCTTCATGGTTTTCTCCTTCGAAAAAAGTGGAGTGATCAAAACGGAACGAGGCTGGAACGACTGGGCACAAGTCCGCCCAGTTCAGTGTGCCTCTTCGCACGCCATCGCTCATCGCCGAAACACGATCATTCTGGACAAAATTTTTCCCTCTCGGTCCACCGGCCCGCCTGTGCCAAACCGACTTGGGCACTGACCAGCATTTGACCTTCGACACATTGCTCATCGGCGATACACGATAAAGCAATGCAGTTTTTCTGTCAATTCTGTTGTGGACGAACCATGCAAACCGGGCACCAAAACCATCTGGACGGCCGAAGACAGGCCCCAAAAGCTCACGGAACTGCAACGGACAGCGATCGAAAACGCCATCCCAGTCGGCATGCGCCGAGCATCCTGCGGCCTCACTTCGGCTCGAATTTGGGCCGACCGTGCGAGTTTATGTAAGCGGCCACATCAAACGCTTCTTGGTCGGACAAATCAGTGTCGTCCAGCGGCATCGCAACTTTCAACCAGGACGCCAACTTGGGGACGCCCGCCAATCCTGCCCCATCGTTGAACGACTCGTCGCCCCAAACCGGTGGCCCTTCCTCCGTCCCCAATCCATCGTCCGAATGACAATCGGCACAGCGATCCATGTAGATCGATTCACCTCGTTCAATGCTGGGCGGGTCAGGAGAACGGCTCAGCAGAGTCATATGGTTTGGACCAAGCGGTTTCTCCGGGTTCATCTTCAATGACGTGCCCTGGGACAACCATGTGATGTAAGACGCGATCGCAACGGGGATTTTAGATCCGTTTGTTGGCCGCGTGCCGTTTTGGCTGCGGATGAAACAATTCAAAATCCGATCCTCCAGCGTGATCACACTTTGTTCGCGCGGTGAGTACGCCGGGTAAGCGGCAGCGACTCCAATGAACGAACCCGCCTTCTCATGCCGACCTCCATCCAGGTGACACGAGGTGCACTTGAGCGAGTTGCCAATGAACGGCTTCGTCAGCGGGTGTTCGTTTGTCTCATTCACCAACACCTCGCCCAAACGAACGACTTCGCCAAGTTCCCCTGGCGGATAGTCAAGCTCAACATTGCCGGAGTTGTTGGCAACCAACGGCGCCGCAGTCGGCTCGGACGCCAACAACAAACGGCCCTCCACCGGACGAACCACCCAAGCCAATAACATCAAAGATGAAACGCCGGTCAGTGTCATGACACCGCGTGACAAACGAGGACTCGCGAATTGGCTCATGGATGGATGCCTTTGAGGTTGCTATCGATTCACAGGAAGTTCAGAAGGATGGTCTGGCAAAAAAACTGAGCACCCACTGCGATCAGAACGAGTCGAACTTGCTTGGAAAATCATTTCTCGCAGCACTCACCGCTACTCGGATCGTCGCACGCCAGCCACCCTGAGTAGATGGCCTTGATCCGGATTGAACCGCCAGTCTTTCAGGCAGCCGGTTTCAAATGGATGCACAAGCGACTTGCGAATTTCACGACAATGACTACTTGGCTGGTTTTGCAAAACGCAACAAGTAGTTTTCTTCAAACGCATCGACTTTGACTTCATCGGTGAACTCAAACCCAGCTTCCATGACTTCGCTTTGGAAGACTTCTTTTCCGGCCCGCACATGTCCCAACAAAAATTCGCGAGACACGCCTGGGATTCGTTCAAAGTCAATCAGAATCAATCGTCCACCTGGTTTCAGCGCTCGGTAGATCGACGCGAGTGATTGCTGTGGGCTTTCAAAGTGATGGTAGGTGTCGCAGATGAACACCAAGTCAACCGACTCGGGTGGAAGTCGGATCGACACATCGGTTCCCAACACCGTGGTGATGTTCTCAATTCCGTCCGCAGTCGCCCTGGCAGCGATGTGTTGTAAAAAATTGGGCGAGATATCGACGCTATAAACCCAACCATCCCAACCAGTCATTTTCGCGAATAAGCGGCTGTAAAATCCAGTGCCGGCCCCCACGTCCGCGATGCGTTCGCCCGGCTTGATCGCACACGCTTTCAACACTTCCTTGCGAGCCCCATAAACCTCGCGACTTTCCACTTCGAACCGATCCAGCCACTCGTCCACGTTCAAATCTGGGTCCTTGAACTTGTCATTGATGCCAGCCGGAACACTTGAGGAAGTTGCAGAGGAATCAGACTGGGACGTATCGGGTTTGATCCCCTTGTCCTGCGCCGTCGCCAGGCTCGCCGAGGCAACCGAGAGAGCCAAAACAATGACAGAGAGCAATCGTTTCATGATGAAATTCCAGAGAGAGTGAAAGAGGTGCGTGACGTGGGTTGATGGAGAAAAAGGATTCTGATTCGAGAGGCTTTGAATGATAAGAACGCAAAAGGACGCAGGACAAATTGCCCCAAGCACCGGTTCGCAAAGGATCGGACCATCACTCGACCTTCGGCTGGTAAAGCAACCAATAGGCGGCAGGAATCACAATCAGCGTGAAGCCCGTTGACGTGAGGATGCCAAAAATGATGGCCCAGGCGAGCCCCGAAAAAACGGGATCAAGCGTGATCACCCAGTTGGCCAACAGCGTCGTGCCTGCGGTCAACAAAATGGGCCGCGTACGAACTGCAACGCTGCGGACGATCGATTCACGCAGGTCATGCCCTTCAGCTTCCGCCAAGTGGATGAAGTCAATCAACACCACCGAGTTGCGAACCACGATGCCAGCCAACGCGATCATCCCGATCATCGCTGTGGCAGTGAAGAACACGGGATTGGGATGCCCGCCGATGGGTTGATCCATGATCGAATTCAACAACCAAAAACCAGGCAGAATCCCAATCATCGAAAGCGGAATCGCGGTCATGATCAACACGGGCAACAAACGCGACCCCGTCTGAAACATCAAAATCACAAAGATGCCCAACAACGCGGCGGCAAAGGCAAGCCCAAGGTCACGAAAGACGTCCAAGGTGATGTCCCATTCACCTTCCCCCGACCACACCACGCTGTAGCCACTGGGGACCGACCAAGGCACACCACCGCCGATCGAGAGCCAGGAACGTTGGTCCAGCGGAATGGGCGTGACAGTGGGCGTGTCCGCGTTCTCCGGATCGCTTGTTCCTCCCAGATCTGCTGTTTGTGCCACCCGATCAAACTCAATGTCCATGATTGCATCCGCGGGTGGTCGACCAGCCACTTCGGCGTAGACATACACGACCCGCTGCAGGTTTTTGTGATAGATCGTTTTGTCTTCCACCGTTTCTCGAAAGTGACCCAGCGAACCCAACTGGACGATTTCGCCACCGCTTCCTCGCACATAGATTTCTTCCAAGTCATCGAGGGCTGATCGACGTTCCCGAGGAAGTCGTAGCTCCACCCACAACGGTTCAACTTCGTGAGGCAAATGCAACACCGTGGCCTTGCTTCCGCTCAGCACTGCTTCGACCGTATCAGCGATCGTTTGAGTGGAGATCCCTGACAGCGCCGCCTTGGGTTTGTCAGCCTCAAACACGAACCGCACTTGATCATCCTCCGCACTGACGTCCAAGTCGACCAAACCGGGCTCCAACTCGAGGCGTGATTTGACTTGTCGTGCGAGAGCGATTTGCCGCGAATACTTGCCTTCGGGTGGCCCATAAACCTCTGCCACGATTGACGACAACACCGGCGGCCCCGGTGGCACCTCGACCAACTTCACATTCGCGTTCATCGAATCCGCCAAACGAGCGATGTCGTTTCGAATTCGTAGAATCAATTCATGGGACTGCTGAACCCGGTGGTCTTTGTCGACCAAGTTGACGCGAATGTCGGCGACATGATTGCCTTGCCGAAGAAAATAGTGTCGTACCAAACCGTTGAAATCGATCGGTGAACTGAGTCCCACGAATACTTCATAGTCGCGCACCTCTGACACCCCGCCGAGGTAGCTTCCCAACCGGCGAGCCACCGCGTCGGTGCGTTCCAACGTGGTGCCTTCTGGCATGTCGATGACAAGCTGAAATTCATTTTTGTTGTCATACGGCAGCATCTTCACGGGAACCTTGCGGAACACCGGCAACATCATTGCCGCGACCAGCATGACACCGATGGCCAGCAAGACGCCGGTCGCCATCCAACGACCTTTCAAGATCGGTGACAGAACCCATCGCGAAAGACGGTAGAGCGGTGTGGTGGTGACGTCGTATTCATTCGCATGATGCGAGTCATCCAGTTGTCTCAATGAGACCATGGCCAACCAGGGCGTGATCACAAACGCCACCAACGTGGAGATCGTCACCGTCAGAGGCACGTTCAACGCCATCGGCCCCATGTAGGGCCCCATCATTCCTGTGATGAACGCCAGCGGCAGAAAACTCGCAATGATCGCCAACGTGGAAAGCAGCAAAGCGGGACGAACCTCTTGCACCGCGCGCAAAACCGATTCACGCGGCGGCAAGACCTTCATCGCAAAGTACCTGGCGATGTTCTCGACATCTGTGATCGGGTCGTCGACCAACAACCCGAGTGCCAAGATCAACGCGAACATCGTGACTCGGTTGATTGAATAGCCGACCATCAGGTTGATAAACAGAGTCAAGCTGTAGCACACCGGGATCGCCAACGCGATCACCAGCGCCGGACGCCAGCCCATGGTCAGCCCAATCAACCCAATCACGGTCAGCACCGCCACCACGAGTCCTTCAACCAGTTCATTGACCTTGTCGTTTGCTGTTTCACCATAATCACGGGTGATGCGATACTTCACACCGTCGGGAAGATGAGAATCGGCAAGGGATTCCATCTTGGCGTGCACGGCATCGGCGACACGCACCGCGTTGCTGCCTTTGCGTTTGGCAACGGAAAGATTGACCGCTGGAAAAACCGAGGCGTCCGCTCCCGCATGCTCTTCATCCGCCGGTCCA
>NZ_JBICHO010000294.1:0-15127 GCF_043100905.1 Rhodopirellula sp. JB055
AGACAAAGTGTATTTGGGGTCCTTCCCCGATTTTTTTTTGTTTCGTGGCCGCGGCTAAACGTCCTCCCGGGCCCCCAAACCGGGGTACGCGCCGCCCCGCCCACTACGATCAAGCCCAATTTTTTTGACAAACCAGTAGCGACCTTCGGCCGTCCCACCCAAAGAGCCATCCGGCGTGAAATTCGATCCCCGCAAGCTTGTCGGCCCGTTGATGGCTCTGTTGCTGTTCGGCCTCGCCGTGCGGCTCCTGATCGGCGAAGCTCAAAAGGTTTCCTGGGATGACTTTGTTGCCGGCCTAACCGGCGTTCCCACCGCCTACCTGGTGATCGCGACTTTCCTGGTCGCACTGAACTACGGCCTGCTGATCTGCTACGACATTTTGGCACTGCGTTATGTCTGCCGTGCGCTTCCGCTTCGCCGAGTCTCCCTGGTCGCGTTCCTGGGATACGCGCTGGGAAACAACCTCGGAACACTGCTTGCCGCCGCCCCCATCCGGTACCGGTTCTATCACCGTTGGGGGCTCACCCACCGGCAAATCGTGGCCTTGATGAGCGTGCTGGCTCTGACATTTTGGTCCGGCGTGTGCGTGCTCGGCGGAGTAGTGTTGGTGCTGCACCCGATCGAACTGCCAGCCAAATTCGACCTGCCGTTTGGCGTCCGAACGTTAGGTGCGATCCTGCTTTCGATCGCCGTTTTTTACGCGGGAATCTGCCTCGTCTGGCGTCAGCCTTGGCCGATCGGCAAATTGCATTTACGCCCACCGAGCCTCGGTTTGGCCACCGCTCAGGCCTCCGTCGCCATCGTCGATCTCACCATTTCTGCAACGGCGCTGTACTTGGTGATGCCCGGTGACGCGGTCGTGCCTTTTCCAACCGTCCTGGCGGCGTACTTGGTCGGAATCACCGTGTCTCTGATCACCCAAGTCCCCGGCGGACTCGGCGTGCTGGAGCTGATCCTCTGGACACTGCTCAAAGATACCGTCGGAAAACCCGTGCTCGCCTCGGTTTTGATCTTTCGAGTGATCTACTATATCTTGCCACTCCTAGTGGGAATGGTCGTGCTGGTAGCCCACGAGATCTACAGCGGCGCCATGGAAGCGCGGCACGATGCTGAAACGTTCGAATCGAAGACCGTTTGATCCAGCTCCCAGGAATGCGACGGCTGGCACTGCGATGCCGGATCGGTGCTACCAGCATCTTGACGGGTGGTGTTCTCGCCATACCTGGCGAAACCCAATTTTCTGCCAAAAGGTTGAAATCCGTTTTCCGGTTTGCGTCGTACTACGATGCGGTAAAATAGTTGCGAGAGGAAGCGGATGATTTTTGTCTCGTCGCGGCGATGTCCCGTCCGCGGCGGCCGCGATTGCGGACCATCCGTGATGCCAGACATTTCACGTTTTCTCCCCCGCCCCGCCTCACCCTTCCTTCGACTCAAAAGGCCGAACGATGCCCCTGCTCTCAACGCCTGCTTGGAAAAAGTGCTTCCCCGTCGCCGCCGCTGGCGTCTTGCTTTTCGTATCCAATGGCTGCGGTGGCCCCTTCGCAACCACCAATGCAGATGACGCGACCACGGTGAAGCCAACGGCATCCGACAACACTGCGGAAAAGACGGCCGACACGCCCGCCAAGCCAGTCCGAAAACCTGCTTTTCAATTGCCCTCCAAACGATTTGAGCTGAACATGGATTCGAGCCCGTTCAATCCGCTGACCGAAGCCGAAGCATACGTGATCCTGCACAAGGGCACCGAACCACCAGGAGATGGCGGTTACACCTTGACCAAGGACCCCGGCACCTACATCTGCAAACGCTGCAACACGCCGCTGTACCACGCCAAAGACAAATTCATCAGCCATTGCGGTTGGCCCAGCTTCGATGACGAAATCGAAGGTGCAGTGAAACGCCAACGAGACGCGGATGGACGAAGGATCGAAATCGTTTGTGCCAATTGCGGCGGTCACCTCGGTCACGTCTTTCACGGCGAACGCCTGACGCCCAAGAACACTCGCCACTGCGTGAACTCCATTTCGATGAAGTTCATCCCAGAAGGCAAGGAAATGCCGAAACCGATCAAGGCCGCTGACGTCGAGAAGGATGAGAAGGCGACCAAGGCTAAAGAGACCAAGCCGAAAGCGACCGACGCCAAGCCCTCAGCGGAATGAGCATTGGCAGAGTAGAGCCTTTGCCCCAAATGTTTGCGTGTTCGGCTCATTGTCGTCGAGCACTATGACGCGAACACCGGAGAGCGTCGCAAGGACGCCTGGCGAATCAACACTGCCTGGCGGAAGAGGTCGTGCAGTTTTATTTCACCCTCCTTTTGGGAAGGTGATGATAAACGCCTGGCAACACAGCACTCAAAACCTGCACAACACCGGAACCGTTGCGGGCAAATGCTCGAATCCAACTTCGCTCAATCGATCCAGCCAAGCGATCTCAAGAACGCGAATGTCTTTTCCATCGTGTCGCGATAAATCTCACCGCCGCCTTCAACCTTCTTCGCGTTGAAGAACCCGTGTGGCTGGCCCTCGTAAAGGTGCAGTTCACTGCGAACGCCCTTTTCCTGGCAGACGTCACGAAAGCGTTCCCCGGTAGCGACCGGGATCAAATTATCTTTGGTTCCCAAGAACACGATCGACGGCGGGTCGTCTTTCGTGATGTTGTGCGCCGGAGAATACGTCGCGTACGCGTCGCCAACTCTGCCCGTGCCCCAACCGCCTGGTCCGTTATCATAAACCGGGTTGAACAACAACATTGCGGCCGGTTTGCGAGAGACACCGTCCACCACTTGGTCATCCATCATCCCCAAGTACGCGGCCAAGTGTCCGCCCGCGGAACCACCGCCGGACGCGATCCGCTTCGGATCGATCCCGAACTTGCTAGCGTTGGCGCGGATGTAACGAAACGCGTCCGAAGCATCTTCGACGCAGGCATCCGGTGGCGTTTTCGACTTCTTATCGAGCAACCGATACTTCACGCGAAAACACACCATCCCTCGCTCGGCCAACTCTTCGCTATGCGAAGCGAACTGCCCGGGCTTCCCACCGGTCCATCCACCGCCGTGAAAGAACACAACGGCGGGACGAGAATCTTCCGCCGACCAATCGGATGGCCGAGTCCAATCGACAAACAACTTGGTCGCTTTGCCCGACGTGTCGTTTGCGATCGTCTTGTAGACGAACTGATCTTCCACCACCGGTTGCTCAGCGGAGACAAAGCTGACTCCTCCCATCAACTGGCAAGCAAACAGGGCGGCCAAAACAAATCCAAACGAACGTCGGTGACTCATTGGGTCCTCAGCTTTTTTGAAGGGCGTCGCGAATTTCTCGCAACAGTTGAATGTCCTCGCTCGGCTTCGCGACTTCTTCCTCTTCCGGTTCATCTTCCATTCGCGAACGAGCAGCGTTGATCAGCTTAATCGCTACGAACAAGGCTATGGCGATCAGCAGGAATTCAAAAATGGTCTGCACGAACGGGCCGTAGTTCAAAACGGGATAGTCCTGAACCAGCATCTCGGCGCCTTCGCCTTCGATAACCTTTCCCGCGTCATCCAACTTGGGCGACTTCGTTTCAATGGTCAGAGCAGCCTCTTTAAAGTTGACCCCCGAGCGAGCTGTCAACAAATTGATCGGTGGCATGATGATGTTGTCGACTAACGACTTCACGATGCCACTGAAAGCACCGCCAATCACAACACCGACCGCCAAATCAATGACGCTGCCCTTGAGAGCAAACTCTTTGAACTCTTGAACCAAACCCATCACGGCCACCTTCGCACATGCAACGCACCCAACCAAAAAACGCAAACACAATGCTTGCGATGAATGCGTAAAGACTATGCAAGTGAACCAGCAACACCAAGCGGATGGCTTCAATTTACGTTCGCTGATTCACTCGCATGCAGCGATCGCGAATCCACAGACGAACAAACGTCGCTAAGCTGGCACCAACTCTTGTTTGGGACCAAAGAATTCGTACTGCAACCGATGGTCCGCCACACCCATCTCCGACAGAGCCGAATGAACCAGGTTCATGAAAGGCTTTGGGCCACAGAAGAAATATCGAGCCGTCCCAACCGGTGTCCACTCAGCAATCAGTTCCTTGGTCAGCAACCCGGTTTCATCGCATTTCCCTGATGCCAAATCATCCGGCAAAGGCGCATCGTAGATCGTTCGCAACTTCAACCCAGGCGACGATTCCGCAAGCGTTTTCAACTCGTTCGCAAACGCCTGGGATGCGCTGTTGCGAGCCGCCTGCACGAACACAACTTCTGCATTGGGTTGAGCCTTCAACAATGACTTCGCCATCGACAAAAGTGGCGTCACACCAATTCCGCCTGCCAGAAACACAATTGGCTCCGCCACCTTCTCAGTGGGATCGAGCGTGAACTCGCCACACGGAGGCCCAAGTTCAATGCAATCGCCCTCTTGAATTTCATCATGCAAATGGTTCGAAATCAAACCTCCCGGTGCATCGGCTTGCAAAGACTCCTCTCGCTTGACGCTGATCCGGTAATGAGGCTCTCGCCAGCGGTCGGACAAACTGTAGTTGCGGGGTGACGTGGGAGTGACTGGATGATCGATGTGGACGGTGATGTACTGCCCCGGTTTGAACGCAGGCAACTCACCTCCGTCTTTCGGTTTCAAATAGAAGGAAGTCACACAATCACATTCCGGCACCTTGCGAGAAACCACAAACGTTCGCGTTCCATTCCACCCACCGGGCACCAAGGCTTGATCGCGATAGATGTCCTTTTCGCGACTGATGAAGATGTCCGCTAAAAACCCATACGCTTCTTCCACCGCTCCCAGAATTTCTTCGGTTGCCGCTTCTCCCATCACATCCTTGATCGCCGCCAACAAGTTCGCACCCACAATCGGATAGTGCTCCGCTTGAATCCCCAGCGAACAATGTTTTTGGGCAATCAACTCCACCGCCGGCAACAACACGCCGGGGTTGTCGATGTGAGTGAAGTACGCACAGATCGCGCCGGCGAGCGCTTTCTGTTGTCCGCCAGTGTGCTGGTGCGACTGGTTGAAGAAAACCTTGACCTCCGGATTCACCTCAAACATTCGCTCATAAAATCGCCGCGTGATCGTCTCGGCGTTGGCTGCCACAACGGGAGTGATCTCTTTGACAATGCGAATCGTGTTTTCACTGAGCAAGGCGGTTCTCCTGGAGGACGTGGTCGAAACGAAGCGGCAAAACCATCGCCGCCAAACATGCACGTCAAGGTACACTTCCAAACCTGCACGTCAAGGTGGAGTTTCAAGTTCGCTCGCTCACCACCCACACAAGACACAATTTCGCGAATCGTCAGAGGCGACTCATCCGCCGTTCTCAACCGCTATTGGGTTCAGTTTGCCCAGCGTCCGACGGAGCCCACACAGTTCCTGTCGACAACGCGTCGCTGCTGCTTTCGCAAAGTACACTGGCCATTGGTTCGGACACCCAATTGAACACTTCACGATTGATACAACTGAGATGCCCCCGATGAATTGGAAATGCTTTGCAAGCTTGTGGATGCTGTTGTTCCTAAGCGTCCCTGCGTTTGGCGATGACGCTGCTGGCTCGAAAGACGCCGCTGCGAAAACGAAGCCGAGCGATGAACTGACGGACAAGTTCGTCACCACGGAACATTCGTTTCAAGTGGCGGGAGAGACGGTGGATTACACCGCTACCGCTGGCCGACTGGTGATGCAGACCGACGAACTGGATCCCAAAGCGGAAGTGTTCTTTGTCTCGTACACTCGCAAGACCGACGACGCCACCAAACGTCCGATCACGTTCTGCTTCAACGGCGGCCCCGGCTCGTCTTCTGTTTGGCTGCACCTGGGAATGCTGGGCCCGAAGATCATCGAATTCCCCGATGACGCTTCGCTGTTGCGACCTCCTTATCACCTGAATGAGAATCACCAAAGCCTGCTGGACATCACGGACCTGGTGTTCATCGATCCTGTCAGCACCGGGTACAGCCGCCCAGCAAAAGATGTCAACAAACGTGATTTCCATGGCTACAACGAAGACGTTCGCAGCGTTGGCCAATTCATCCATGACTACACCACACAGTTCGAACGTTGGCTTTCACCGAAATTGATCCTCGGCGAAAGCTACGGTGGACTCCGCGTCGCTGGCCTCAGCGGCTACCTGCGAGACCACTACAAGATGGAACTCAACGGAGCCATCGTGATCTCGGGCGCGATCAACTTTCAAACGCTGCGGTTCTCACCTAGCAACGATGTTCCGGATGTTTGCTTCTTGCCGACTTACGCTGCGACGGCTTGGTACCACAAACAACTCGATGACGAACTGCAATCGCTTCCTCTCGAAAAGGTCGTCGCTCGAGCCGAGAAGTTTGCTTACAGCCGATACGCTCCTGCCCTGCTCAAAGGCACCAGCATCAGTGACAAAGAACGCAAACAAGTCGCCAAAGGATTGTCGCGTTTGACAGGTTTGTCAGAAGACTATGTTTTGGCGGCGAACCTGAAAATTTCGATGCAACGCTTTGGCAAAGAATTGCTACGCGACGAAGACCTGACAATTGGCCGCTTTGACAGTCGTTATGCTGGCATTGACCGCGACTCCGCCGGCGAAACCCCCGAGTTCGATGCCAGCGGCGCTGCGATCTTCGGCCCCTTCACCGCTTGCTTGAACGACTACATGCGACGTGACCTCAATTACAAGGAACGTCGCGTGTACGAAATTTTGACCGGCAACGTGCATCCGTGGAGCTACAAACCCTTCGAAGGCCGCTATGTGGACGCATCGGAAACCCTGCGAGGAGCAATGGCTGCGAACCCATCGTTCAAATTGTTCGTCGCCTGCGGCTACTACGATCTCGCGACGCCCCATTTCGCGATGGAGTACACCATCGATCACATGGGATTGTCACCGGAACGAAGCAAGAACCTGACAATCAAGCACTACGAAGGTGGGCACATGATGTACATCCACCAACCTTCGCTGAAACAGCTTCGCCGCGACTTGGTTGAGTTCTATCAAGACGCCGTGGGCGAAACCGCGGAATAGCAACCGCTTCGCGAACATCACGCCGCTTCCATCCCCAGCGGCTTCTCGCTCGACGCCGCTGGCAGTCTCTGATCAGTTGGAGATCAAAGCGGCTTCGGCCCACAACGAGGGATCTTCCGCAACCGGGAAATCGGTGCTGAGCGTCAACGCTTGGTTACCGAGTTCCCGGTCGGCGACCAGGTAATAGAAACCGATCTGCGATTGGTCCTTGGGGTCATAACCAGTCAGCGCGTCCGCAGGAATCAACCCGGACAATTCATAACCATCGTGACGCGGGATCGCATGGATTTTGAGCGAGTCTGGACGAATGGGCTTGGGATTGGTACGCGCTCGATTGATGGGCACCATCGCCGCCACAGCTCGCTCACGCTTCGGTCCGCCGCCAGCGGGCAGCCATAAAAACCGATGGCAGTGCTGTGTCGCACGGTGGATGTTGGGACTGTTTCGCGTGTCCATCCACAAGTGCAAACCGTCGCTCTCGTCCAACCGAGTCTCACGGCACCAAGGCAATTGACGCTTTCCATTGACCAGCAATTGGAATCCGATGCCGGTCACGTCCCAGGCGATCCGCACGTCGGCATAAATCGGTCCGCCCGACAATGCTGCGAAAGAGGGCACCCGGCACGACGCCGGCAATGACAACCCGCGTGAACTCCAATCCAAAGCATGCTGCTGCAACCGAACCTCGAACCGGAACAACATCGTCGGATCGAGAAGGGGACCTTTGGCGGAACTCAAGACTGAAAACCTGCTCAAAAAATTCGCGGGACCATCAAGCCGCGAAAACGCTTTCGCAGCAACTAAAAGCCTACCGGCTTCGCCTCGATTTGGAATGGTGGCAATCCGCCCTCACCTTTCCACGCGTGAATCGAACCCACCTGCGGGCTCAATTCGAAGACCTTCTCACATCCGTTTGAGCAGGCGAATTGTTGGGATTTCTTCAAAAATGCGGCCGTGAAACCGCCGTGACTTTGCCCAACCGGAACAACCTGAACGGTCGCAGTGAAAAGGAATAGCTTTCCCAGGCGATTTCGATTCTCCAACCGTCCCACTCGCCGATAGCGTGCCTTGGAGCGGGATCTCCACCTGGCGATGTTGGCAGCACCAACGTCGGCACCTCTGTTGCCGCTCTGTCCCACCTCACCGCCCACCATCACTTTCATTCAAACTCCGGTTTCGCAGTGGACTCATTATTCCAAGACTTCGTTCGCTGACCTCCGGTCAAACATAATCATGAAAATCTTCGCCCCCATTCGTCATTGTTCCATCACCGCCAAACGCCTCGCTTTGTCGGTCACCATCGCCGGTTCGCTCTTTGCCTCTGGGTTGGCTCCCTCACTCGCCTTCGCCAAGCAAACCGACCCTGCTCTCACCGGCGGCATCTCGATCCTCGTCCATCGCTTTGACGAAGACGCCGCCCCGATCGCCCCCACACCTGTCGATTCCTCTTCCGACGACACCGCTCCTGTCGTCACGCCGCCTGCCATCGCCGAAGACGAACTCAACGTCACGAGCGAAGAACCAGCCGCCGAAACCATCGATGCACAAGCCGATGAAATCAAAGCCGCCGACGCAGATGTAGGCTCCACCCAACAAACCATCATCTCGATCCCCGGCACACACGATTCCATCCCGACCGTCAGCGTTGATATCCAACCCGAGGCCACTGGCGACGAATTGAAAGTCGCGGCAGTCGAAATTGACGAGTCGCCATCACCCGCGACGAGCGTTCGCCGCACGTCATCGGACTTCAACGAAATGCTGGCCGCCGTCGCTGCTTCCACCGCAGCCAAGATTGGCATCCCGTTGGAACAGTTCCTCGAACCGTTCGCGATGATCCGCACGCAAGCCCAGTTGCCACCCGTGGCCGGTGAACTGGATCCCGCTCTCAATGAAGAGGTCGCTGACGACCAAGCGTTGGCTCAAGCGGTTGCTTTGAATCGATGGTGGTTGGACGAATCCACCCCCGAAGTCGCTTCCGATGAACCAGTGCTGCAGAGCCAAGTGGTTGAGAAAGCCGCCACCGCAAAACCTGCACCGCACAAGTTCACGATCGACGTTCGCGAAGAGTTGGCGGCCCTCGCCGCTGAACAACCCTTGGATGTCACGCAACCTACGGTGATCATTCCATTCATCGCCATGCATGATTTCTCCAAACCGGTCGGCAACACGGTTTTGCAATTGGATGCGGAACCGTTTGTGGAACCCGAAGCCCCGGCCGAGACGGCCAGCGATTTGGTCGGAAGCTCGCCCGTCATCGTGACCTTGGAAGAAGCCTACCTGCCCTATGATTTGAACGAAGACGACTACCACGATGCTCAACTGGTGAAGACTTCGCCCGATTGCCTGTTGGAAGAAGCGGTATGGCAAGTCAGCCGAATCGCGGACACCGCCGAGTGCTTCTCGCCTCGCGATTTGGGCATCGCATTGGCTGACGTGGCCCGCCGCCGCTCGGTGATCGAGGCGGACGTGTTGGATGTGGTCGCCAATGACTTGGCGTCGATGATCGCGAAACCTGTGCCGATGATGTTGGTCGATGGCGTACCGGTCCCGCAGCCGATTCCTGACGCGGAACCTGACACGGTTCACTCGATCAACACCATGGTCGTCGACGGGGAAGTCATTCCCGCGCCGATCCCCGATGCGGTTCCCGATGAATTGCCCAACTCGGCAACCATCGAGATCATGCTGGTCGAAGGAGACCTGGTTCCCGCGCCGACTCCTGATGAAGCTCCCGATGCCGTCGAGTCGGCCCCCGCCATCCCAACCATGTTGGTGGACGGCGACGCGATTCCAGCTCCCACTCCCGATGGCATTCCCAACGGCATCGTCAGCTTGAACACGGCCACCGGAATCGAATCCATCGTCGCGGTCGACATCGTTCCCGATTCGGCTTACCCCGAGTTGAACCCAGGCCTGGATCCCGCCGCGTTGGACGCGGACACGCAACTGGCAACTCGACCTGAGGAAGACAACGTCCAACGCTAGATGACATTCATCGCGAAACGTTGCCTCGCTCCTCGCCCCTGAACAGCGAGACTCATGACGCTCGACCGCCTTTCAAAACCCACGCCGTTGTGAACCAACGTCGTGGGTTTTTCTCGTTTATACTTGCCGCACCAGTCCCCATCCTCGTGCAGTAGGTTCATTGATGTCCATCAGGCGGATCTTCGTTTTCGGTCTCTTCCTCAGCTCGTGTCTCGGTTTCCAAACAACTCACGGGCAAGATTCCGAAACGCCCCAACCGAGCCAACGTAAGAACGTTCTGTTCTTGATTTCCGATGACCTGAACACGCGCATCGGTTGCTATGGCGATCCAATCGTTCAAACACCCAACATCGATCGCCTAGCCGCTCGAGGTGTCTTGTTCGAGAACGCCGCCTGCCAATACCCTCTTTGCGGACCTTCCCGCAATTCAATGCTGTGCGGCCTCTATCCCGACACGACGGGCATTCACGGCAACGCTCAAATCTTTCGCGATTCCATCCCTCAGCGTTGGTCGTTGCCGCAAGCCTTCCGGTTGGATGGGTACTTCGCAGGACGAGTTGGCAAGCTGTATCACTACAACGTTCCCAAGTCGGTGGGAACAAACGGTCACGACGACCCCGCTTCTTGGGAGCTGGAACTGAACCCAGCCGGTTGCGATCGACTGATCGAAGAACCCGATATTTTCACGCTTCGAAAAGGTGCGTTTGGCGGAACCCTGTCGTGGTACGCGTCCCCTCGCCCCGACCAAGTTCACACCGATGGCATGTTGGCGGACGATGCCTCTTGGGTGCTCGAACGATGTGCCAAACGCAGTGACCGACCGTTCTTTTTGGCCGTTGGTTTTTATCGTCCGCACACACCCTATGTGGCGCCAAAGAAGTACTTTGATCTCTATGACTTAGAAGACATGCCGCTGTTTGACAACGTGGAAGAAGACAACGCGGACGTCCCCGAAGCTGCGTTGCTGAGTCGTAAGAAAGAACAAGAACAACTGACCGACGACTTGCGGCGCAAAGCGGTTCAAGCTTACTACGCCAGCACCACGTTCATGGACGCGCAAGTCGGCAAGGTTCTCGACACATTGAAACGCACCGGTTTGGACAAGAACACCATCGTGGTCTTCACCAGTGATCACGGTTACTTTCTCGGCGAAAAAGGGTTGTGGCAAAAGCAAGCCCTGTTTGACAAAGTCGCTGGCGTGCCGCTCATCATCGCCGAACCAGGCCGAACGGAAGGCGCCGTCGCCAAGTCACCGGTTGGCTTGGTTGACTTGTACCCCACCCTGACCGAGTTTTGCGGCGTGCCGACGCAAGAATTGATGCAAGGCCAATCGCTCGTGCCGATGCTACGCGATCCATCCGAAACTGGTCGCGGGTACTCCATGTCCATGGTCGCTCGCAACGATCGCAAAGCCAAGCAGCGTTACTACGGTTACACGATTCGCACCAAGCGCTACCGATTCACGTTGTGGGACGATGGCAAGCGAGGCACGGAACTCTACGATCACAAGAATGATCCCGATGAGTTCACCAACCTGGCCCACGGCGATCGCAAAAACGATCCCAAGATCGCCCAATTGATTCGCGAGTTGACACAGAAACTCGATGCAGAACGAACGAAAGGCATGCCGGCCAGCGGCAAGCGGACCGAATACAAAGTCGGCAACTGGAACCCAATGCTCCGCGTCGACGACTGAGGTCGCCGGCTTCTAGCTTCTAGTGCTCGTCGCCTACCACTCAACGGTTCTGAATTCGAAACGCCAGTTGCTGCAATTCACTGGCGAGGTCCACGTTGATGATCGCGGTCCCCGCGGGCACGCGAAGGGTGGTTGGAGCAAAATTCAGGATCCCCTGAATACCTCCCGCCACCACGCGAGTCGCAACCTGGCTGGCTTGTTCACTGGGGACCGCCAGGATCGCCAACTCTGGTTTGGCGGATGCTAAAACGTCTTCTAAATCGTCCAACGATCGGACGGTTGTCCCCCCCACTTCACTGCCATGCTTGGCGGGGTCAGTATCGAACGCCGCGGCCAGGGAAAACCCAAGGCGCTCGAATCCGCGATATCGCAACAAGGCGTTGCCCAGCGATCCGACGCCAATCAGGACCGCTTTCCAATGCACGCCTGACCCCAGCACCACGCCAATTCGGTCCGCCAGAATCGCGACGTCGTAACCAACCCCACGGCGGCCGATCGAGCCAATCGAACTGAGGTCACGACGGACCACTGCGGGCGAAACATTGACCATTGCGCCCAGGTCACGGCTATTCGTGGAAGTCTCGCCCGAGTCCAGCAAACGGTGCAATTCGCGGTAGTAAAGCGACAATCGCCCCACTGCGGGCGTCGACAACTCGGCCCGACGATCGTCCCCATCCGGACCATCGGTACCTTCAACGTCAATGTCTTTGTTCACACCCATCAACAGCCCGCATAATCGAATCCAACGGAACAACCCGCAAGGTCGGCAAGACTCAACAACACAATCGCCCCCTTTTGCCAGGACTTCCCTGTTTGCTTGTTCAACTCGTATCCCGCAGTCGATGAAGTTTGTGCATCAAGATCAGTTTTACTAGTCCGCAGAGTTCTCGCCTGTGTCACACACGCTTGGCACAGCTTATCTCTGACCGACTGGCAAGTGAAGCCTTACCGACCCTCCCTGGCCCACGTGTGGGCCATCCCGCTCTCACAACCGCAGCCTCGGCCTTCGTTCAGTCGACGGGCTCACTGCAAACAAAGTGACAGTGAATCAGGCAGCGGATCGGTTTAGCAGTCTGGGTCTTGGTTGGTATGGAGGTCAAGCCGGGGGGTATCCGGCAGGCCAAAGGAAGCTGCGTTTTTACAACGTCCCGTTGTTACCTGTGGAGAAACTTACGATGAAACGTTTGTGGTTGTTGCCCGCTCTGATGATCATCTCGATCGTCTCGGGCGCGAATGCTGCTCACGCTGCTTATAGCGGCGCGATCAGCTACGAAGGCTGTAGCAGCTGTGGTGGTTCCGTTGTTGCCGATGGATCGGTAGTGGCAGACGGCTCAGCAGTTGCAGGTGGTTCGGTTGTCGCTGACGGTTCCGCCGTCGCCGGTGGTTCTTACACCGTCATGCGAACCGTCCGCGAAACAGTGATGGAGCAAGTCGAAGAGACTCGCTACCGCACACGGAACGAAGTGTACTTCGAAGACCAAGTGGTCAACCGTACGCGAATGGTTCCAGAAACTCACCAAAAAGAAGTTCAGTACACGGTCATGGTGCCGTCGTACGAAACTCGCCAACGCACGATCAACTACACGGTCAACAAGCCCGTGTACGAAACTCGTGAAAAGGTGATCAACTACACAGTCAAAAAACCTGTGTACGAAACACGTACGAAAACGATCAACTACACCGTTAACAAGCCTGTTTACGAACAGCACCAACGGGTGATCAACTACACAGTCAAGAAACCTGTGTACGAAACTCGTACGAAGACGATCAACTACACGGTCAACAAGCCTGTGTACGAAACTCGTCAAAAAGTGACCAACTACACCGTGATGGTGCCAACGTACGAAACTCGTACGCGAAACATCAACTACACGGTTTACAACACCGTGCAAGAACAAAAGGTTCGCACGGAAACTTACCGCGTCAGCGTTCCTCAAACGTACACCAAGACCATCACGGTCAAAGGTGGACACTGGGAAACTGTCACGGAAACCGTTCCTGGCCCGATGATTCGTCGCACCGTGCGTGAGCCCGGTACGTCGTACTTCGACGCCGCAACTTGCCGAACCGTGTACTGCCCAGGCAAATGCCGAGTGGAATGCGTTCAAGGTTGCCCCAAGACGATCTGCAAGAAAGTCTGGGTCCCAACTTGCGAGCAAAAAGAAGTGACTTGCACCAAGTACGTCTCAGAATGCCGTACTCGTGAAATCCCTTACACCGTGTGCCGTCGCGTTCCTGAGTGCCGCACCAAGACCGTTGAGTACAAAGTGTGCAAGATGGTTCCTGAGTGCCGTACCAAGACTTGCAACTACACCGTGTGCAAGATGGTTCCAGAGTGCCGTAGCAAGACGGTTGAGTACAAGGTCTGCAAGATGGTTTGCGAAATCCGTCAAAAGACCTGCAACTACACCACCTGCAAAATGGTTCCTGAGTGCCGCACCAAGACTTGCAACTACACCGTTTGCAAGATGGTTTGCGAGCCTCGCACCAAAGTTTGCAAGTACACCGTCTGCAAGATGGTTCCTGAGTGCCGCACCAAGGTTTGCGAGTACAAAGTTTGCAAGATGGTTCCAGAATGCCGTACCAAGACCGTGTGCTACACGACTTGCCGCAAAGAGTGCTACCAAGAAACGATCAAGGTCAAGAAGTGCCGCAAAGTTTGCGAGCCTTACACCGTGACTCGTTGCGTGCCACGAGTTGTTTGCAAGCAAGTTCCTGTCACCGTTTGCTGCCCAGCTCCAGCTTGCGGATGTGCAGATCCTTGTGCAGACGCTTGTGCTCCAGCCTGTGCACCTGCTTCGGCTGGTCCTATCCGTAGCTTGCTCAAGGGAATCCTTGGCGGCAACGGCTGTGGCTGCGGACACGACTGCGGCTGCGACGCAGGCTGCGACGTTGCTCCCGCTTGCGGTTGCTGATTGATACTCGTTCTCAGGGGAGCCCCCTTCGACGGGGCTACCCAGAGAACAATGACGTAACGCTCTCCACACAGCGACCCCAACCCGACTTCGTCGGCCGTGCTGATCCGGACATTGGACCGAACAACGGATCACCGGCCGCGAAGTCACCGGGGTGCCTGAGTGGGCTCGACGCGATCAAACAAAACCGGGGACGAACTTGCATGACAAGTTCGCCCCGTTTTTTATGCGCGGAAAGGAAAGCTTCTAGCTTCTCGAGCTCGTGCTCGTGCTCGCCAATCGTGCTCTAGCCCTTCAACGCGGCTTTGATCGCCGACACCAACTCGTCATCCGACGGGGCGACCTTCGATTTGTAACGGCCGATCACTTGGCCATCTCGTCCGATCAAGAACTTTTCAAAGTTCCAACTGATCGGCCCTTTGCCTGCCGGCTTGGATTCAATGCTGGTCAATTGCTTGTACAACGGCGACGCGTCATCGCCGTTGACGTCGACCGTGCTCATCAT
>NZ_JBICHO010000295.1:0-4292 GCF_043100905.1 Rhodopirellula sp. JB055
AGGGCTTCGGGCTTCGGGCTTCGGGCTTCGGGCTTCGGGCTTCGGGACTCGGGACTCGGGACTCGGGACTCGGGACTCGGGACTCGGGACTCGGGACTCGGGACTCGGGACTCGGTCGGTCGGTAGGTAGGCCAGGTCCGATCTGGCGATGGTTCCATTCGGCAGAACTCTGGGCTTGCGTCGTTGGTCACTGGATGAACGAGGTTCTGTAGGGTCCCTCGCTGACGCGTCGGGTTATGAAGAAAACAATGCCTCACGCAAAAGCGCAACTTCAAAACTGACGCGTCGGGTTTCCATTTCGACGGGCTGGGAAGCCCAACGTACGGGGAGCCCCATCGTACGAGGAGCCAGGTGCACGTCCGAATTCTTGGCGAATCCGGCTACGAGCACGAGCACGAGCACGAGCACGAGCACGAGCACGAGCACGAGCACGAGCACGAGCACGAGCACGAGCACGAGCACGAGAGCTAGAAGCTAGAAGCTAGAAGCTAGAAGCTAGAAGCTAGAAGCTAGAAGCTCACTGTGCCCCTGTGGCCCTGAGCCCCTTTCCCACTGGCCGGCCGCCCCGGCCGGCCTAACAATCCGCCCAGGTTCGGCCGTGGGCGACGTCGACTTTCAGTGGCACGTCGAGTTGCATCACGCTGGTCATGGATTCGCGAATCAGATCGGACAGGGCCTCGAGCTCTTCGTCGGGGGATTCGAGCAACAGTTCGTCGTGGATTTGCAGCAGCAGACGCGCTTGCAGGTCGCTCTGTTGGAGTTGCTTGTGGACTCGCAACATGGCCAATTTGATCAGGTCGGCCGCGGTGCCTTGGATGGGCATGTTGATCGCAATGCGTTCCGGTTCGGTGAGACTGCGGCGTTTTGATTCGGGCAGTTTGGCGAGGTCCCGAACGCCTTTGATTTCTCGCCGACGTCCTAACATGGTTGTCACGTAGCCTTCGTTGCGGCAACGAGACAACGTTTCCATCATGAACGCTTCGACGCCCGCGTAGCGTTTGAAATACAACTCGATGTAATCGCGTGCTTCGTCGTTGCTGATGCCCAGGGTCTTGGCCAACCCAAACGGACTTTGCCCGTACACGATCCCGAAGTTAATCGTCTTGGCGATCCGCCGCAGGTCGCTGGTCACTTCGGATTCGTCGATGCCGTTGACTTCCGCGGCGACTCGCGTGTGGATGTCGGCGTCGTCCTGGTAGGCGCTGATCAAGGCTTCGTCACCGCTGTAGTGCGCCAGCACTCGCAGTTCGATTTGCGAATAGTCGGCGCCGAGCAACGACCATCCTTCTTGACCGGCGGTGAACGCGGCCCGGATTGCCTTGCCTTGCTCGGTTCGAATCGGGATGTTTTGCAGGTTGGGTTCGCTGCTGCTGAGCCGCCCCGTGGCCGCGACGTCTTGCCGGAACGACG
The DNA here is from genome assembly GCF_043100905.1 of Rhodopirellula sp. JB055. NCBI lineage: Bacteria > Pseudomonadati > Planctomycetota > Planctomycetia > Pirellulales > Pirellulaceae > Rhodopirellula > Rhodopirellula sp. JB055. Next base: position 1,411 of record NZ_JBICHO010000295.1, read on the forward strand.
TGTGGACTCGTCCGGTTTTTTGGCAGATCAATTGCGGCAGGGCATCGATGTAAGTGTTCTTGAGTTTGGTCGCTTGGCGGTACTGCAGGATGTGCTGAGCGATCTCGTGGTTGACCGCGAGTTGGCCGAGCACGTCGGCATCGGTGCTGACCCCGGTCTTGGTTTTCTTGATCACGGGCAGGCCGAGTTCTTCGAACAGGACCACGCCGAGTTGCTTGGGGCTGTCGAGATTGAATTCGTGTCCGGCGGCGGAAAACACCAACGCTCGGAGGTCCGCGATTTCTTTTTCGAACCGCTCGCTCATTTTGGCCAGCGTGTCTGCATCTACATGGATGCCGTTGAATTCCATTTCGGCCAGCACATCGATCAGCGGCATTTCGAGTTCATCGAACAATCCATCCAACCCAGATGCATTGAGTTCGTCGCGGAGCGCGGGGGCGACTCGGATGGGCACGTCGACGTCTTCACAGGCATAAGGCGAAACGTCGTCCACGGGGACTTGGTCCATCGTGATTTGTTTCTTGCCGGTCCCGATCAGTTCTTTGATGGAAAGGTTGGTGTGGTCGAGCCGGCGTTTGGCGAGGTCGTCCAGTCCGTGGTTGCGGCCTCCGGAATGGAGCAGGTAGTCAGCGACCATGGTGTCGAGCGTGATGCCGCCGAGTTGCACGCCGGCGGAACGCAGCACGATCATGTCGAACTTCAGGTTGTGGCCGACCTTTTCAATCGTGGACGATTCGAGGACCTCGCGGAGGGTTTCGATCACCACAGATTGCTCGATCGTTGGATCACCGGTGGGGGCGCGGACCGGGATGTAGGCGGCTTCTCCGGGAGCCCATGCGATGGAGATGCCGACGAGATCGCACCCACGGGCTTGGGTGCTGGTCGTTTCCGTGTCGATCGCGAGCACGGTTTGTTGAGCGAGTTCCTCGGCGAGTGCTTTCAGTTCGCTTTCGTTGGTGATCGTTTGGTAGCGGGTTTCCCAAGCCGGTGGCGGTTCTTCCACCGGGGCTTCTCCACCGAGCAGTTCTGCGGCGCGGCCGCGGAGGCGACGAAAGCCGAACTCTTGCAGCAACGCGTCGACTCGATCGAGGTCGGCGGCGGAGCGGACGCAGCGGTTCCAGGGGATCGGTGATTCAACGTCGCGTTTGAGTTCGACCAGCTCACGCGACATCATTGCGGCGTCGCGGCCGTTCATCAGGTTCTCTTTGCGCTTCTTTCCCGAGATCGAGGCGGCGTTGTTGAGGATCTCTTCCAGCGTGTCGTGCTGTTCGAGCAATTGCTGGGCGATCTTGGGCCCGATCAGGGAGATGCCGGGCACGTTGTCGACAGGGTCACCGACCAGGGCTTGGTAGTCGACGACTTGATCGGGCCGGATGCCCCAGAGTTCTTTCAGTTCGGCGGCGTCGATCTCTTGGTCTTTGCGGATGTTGTAGATCTTGGTTTGTTCGCTGATCAGTTGCCGGCAATCTTTGTCGCTGGTGACGACCAGGCAGCGGCCGCCGGCGTTTTCGACTTTGGCTGCGACGGTGGCCAGCAGGTCGTCGGCTTCGAAACCGCCTTGCTCGATGATGCCGATGCCCATCGCATCGATGGCTTGCCGGATCAGCGGGATTTGTTGGCGGAGTTCGTCGGGCATCGAGTCCCGGTTGGCCTTGTAGTCGGGGTACAGCTCGTTCCGAAACGTGACTTCGCTCTTATCAAACGCAGCGATCAAGTAGTCCGGGTTCTTGCGAGAGATCAATTCCAGCATGTCACCGACGAAGCCATAGACGGCGGAAACCGGCAGTCCACCGGTGCTGGTCATGGGCGGCAAGGCGTGGAAGACCTGGTAGATCAACGAGTGAGCGTCGACGACAACGACCAATTGATCGGTCAGGTCGGGAATCGGATCGTCAGTGGTTTCCGGGATGGGCCTCTGGAGCACGGCGGGCAAGGCATCGTCGGCGATTCGGACGGCGTCGTGACGTTGCTTGCGCTCTTCCTGTGTTTCGCGATCGGCTCGCGGGCCGCTGTGGGAGGCGTCTTCGGGGGCCGCTTCGCTGGATGAGCTTACATGAGTTCGCTGGGCCGCGGTGGTTGGCAGCGGCGTCTCGCCTGTGCCGGCCACGGATGAAAGCGTCGCGGCGTTGGGGTTGGGGGTGAACCCGCGGGTGGCGGACAATTGGTTCGGGTCACGTTCCGCGACTGGCTTGCCGGTCGGGGGATTGGGGGAAGGGGATTTGTTGGACGCGGATTCTGCGACTTGTTCGGCGCCCGCTGGGGTGGGAGACTCGTCGAACCCACTGAACAGCATTTGGTCATCGTCGTTCTGTTTGGGGCGAGGTCGAGATTTGGCCATGAGAACCGTGCAAAGGTGGCGAGGCGTCGAGAAGGTGGCGTTGGGCTGTGGCTGGCGAGAGCATACCGTGATCGACCGAAATCGGGCAGTTTGGATGGGCCAACTCGACAGACGGAACAGCGAATCGGGGAGGATTGTGATGGTGAAGTGGGAAAGGGCCCCAGGAGCTCAGGACCACAGGGACTGGATTGGTAGGCCTGGTCCCGCCTGACGCGGGGCCCGCGCGGGGGAACTCTATGCTGGCAACCACATCGCAACCCGACGCGTGAGTTTTGAAGTTGCGCTTTTGCGTGAGGCATTGGGTTTTTCATAACCCGACGCGTCAGCGAGGCGAAGTCAACATCGTTTTTCCCTCGCTGACGCTTCGGGCTGTGAACGGTGGGTGGCACCTTACGGGAGCACGTAGCCGGGTTCGCCAGAACTCGGACGCACATCAACTCGAACGTCCGAATTCTTGGCGAATCCGGCTACCAACCACATCGCAACCCGACGCGTGAGCGAGGGACCGCACCAGCATCCCCCACGACGGCCCCATCCGGGGCGA
>NZ_JBICHO010000296.1:0-2839 GCF_043100905.1 Rhodopirellula sp. JB055
GATCTCGCAGGCATCCGCGACCGGCAGAGATTCCAGTCGGTGGGCGATCTTGCCGACGTCCATGCCGTCCAAGTGTTCCATCACCAAGTAGTGCCAACCGGAATGGGTGCCCGCATCGGTGGCACGAACAATTCCCGGATGTTCGAGTGCCGCGATGGTTGTCATTTCTCGATCGAAACGATCCAGCCATCCTGGTTCCATGACTCGGTGAGGTGGCAGCAACTTGATCGCGCACTGCCGTTTCAGTCGGTTGTGGCGAGCCAAACACACCATGCCCATTCCGCCCTGCCCGAGTTTCCCCATGATCTCGTAGGGACCAATTTGGTCGATGGGCAGGTCGGCGGATACGTGGGAGGACGCGATGTGGGCGGTCATCAAACGTGCGACCGCGAATTGGCAGGCCGATTCGGCTAGGACGGAGTCTTCCTCCGTACCGGCTTTTGCAACCGAAGACAACGCGTCCCATTTGTCTGGGATGCGTGACTGGCATTGTTCGCACTCATCGACGTGTTTGGATGCGGAATCGAACTCGTCGGAGGACAGTTGGCCGTCGAGCAAACGGTGCAATTCTTCGACGCTCAGACAATCGGTGCTGGTGGCAATCATGACGGGCTTTCGGTGCGAGGGATGGATTGGTTGACCACGCAACGCTTGGACGGGCGGCGATTGGACACCTCAGCGATGAAAATCTTTCAATTCTTTTCGCAGTCGTTGCAGCACCCGAGCGCGAGCCTTGTAGACCGTCCACCGACTGACGTTCAGGTCAGCTGCCACCGCCGCTGGATCACAGCCTTCGACGGCGGTCCGCCAGAACATCTGCCAGGTCTTCGGATCAGTCGATTGCCTCAGAACTTGCAGCATGCGGTTCTGAATCGACTGCACATCGTCGGCCAGTTCGCTGGGCGGATCCGAGCTTTCTCGCTCCGCCCACTGCAACGCTTCGCCATCGAGCACGATCGGAGACCGTTGGTCGGCACGTTGGCGATCGCGAAGTTTGTTGCGAGCGATGGTCCACAACCATCCGCGAAAAGTGGCGCCCGTTTGGTCCAGGTTGAACCGCGGGAGAGCCTTGGCGACGGCGAGAAACGTGTCTTGCATCACGTCGGCGGCGTCGGCCGACTGAGCCCCGCATCGGCGAATCCATCGGTAGACGATCGGACCGTAGACCTGGACCAACATCTGCCAGCCCTCGTCGTCGCCGTACCGGGCCCGTTCGAGCAAGGATGGATGAGTCGATGGTTCCTCGATGGTGCCGGCGTTCATGAGGTGGCCTGATGCATGGGACGAACAAGTTTGCGAGAGCCGAACCGGCATCTCGCAAGTGTTCCTCCCAAGATAGCAACCTGGTCACGCCGCAAGTGGTGGAGGCCTTCTCACCCTCCGCATCCACCACAACCTCCGCACCCGCCTCCACAGCCCGCATCGCCCCCACCTCCGCTGAAGTCGAAACTGCTGGCCCCGTCTCCGCTGCTCCAATCAATCCATCCGGTCGAATTCGATGCCTTCTGAGCAGCCTGGATTTCTTCTCCGTACAACATGTCGTTGGTGAAAAGCTCGGAGGGATCGGTGAGCACGTAGGCGGCCACTGCGGGACCCCAACACGCCAGGCAGGGCAACTCATCCAAGTCGCCTCCGTCGGTTTGGTGGGCTGACTTCAACCCCGTTTCAGGATAGCTCCGCTGTGATCGTTCTTGGACCGATTTGCCCAAGGAAGTCAGCCGCTCGCGACCCGCCATGTGAAACGCGACCGCGAACCCGACGGTCGCGATGACCATTTCTAAAACGAGAAACCCAATCGGGCGATCGTTTTGGATTCCCTGCATGCACCTCAGTCCACCGACGACCAACAAGATGCCCGCCAGCCCCAACGCACCCATGTGAAAATGCTTGCGTTGTTCGGTCGATCTCAGTAATCCCGATTCTCGCATTTGCGATTCAGCATTGGTTGCGGTGGAATGGATCGCCACCAGCAATCGTTGGAACGATTGCGGGGCGTTGCTGAAGGCCAGGTAGTCAGTGGTCACCTTCATCGCGCTGACAGCAACGGGATCATCGTCGTGCTGGGCCTGCAATGCACCACGATCGAGGATGGTGAATCCGTGTTGATCGCATTGGACGATGCCTCGCTTTTGCAACGCTACCAGAGTTGTTTGAAGCAATCGTTTCTTGCCTCCTGCCAGAATCGACAGTTGCCCCCAACCAACTTTGGGAAGAGCGGACGGATTGGATGACCAGCCGTTGCTGATGTGAAACCAAACCAACAGGTAGACAAAGCCAAACGCAATCGCGGCACCATACAGCGCCAGGAAAGTGGGGCCGTCCAAGTTGAACGGGAACAACGCCGCGAAAGGTGTCGCTGCCAAGCCGGCGATCGCGAGGTGCGATCCTTGCAATGACTCGCCGGTCAAGTTTGGCTTGGGGATCAGCCAGAACTTGCGTCGGTCAATGCGGAGCGACGCGATCGATTGAGCGAATCGTTCTTCCGTCGGCGGCCAAATCTCCACCGGGGCTTTGCCAAATGCCCGTTCATAAGATGCAAGCGTTTGTTCGTATTGGTCTTGGTATCGAACACGTTCTTGCGAGCCACCTTTGGTCGGTCCGTGATGCAGTGGGGATGGCAGGACATCTTGGCACAAGTCCACCCAATAGTTCTCGGTGTAGACCAAGTGTTGATGCCAAACTTGATCGACCGCATCCGACGGAGTCACACTGTGTCCCGAAAACGCCGGTTACAGGCGCTTCAGCCGGGCGGCGAAAAACCCGTCGAGGCCGCCAAGCCGCTCCGCCTCGCCCGGCGGCGTGCTCGGCAGCAGGCAGGGCAGCGTGCGCAGGTCCCCAT
>NZ_JBICHO010000297.1:0-4004 GCF_043100905.1 Rhodopirellula sp. JB055
ACAAGTCGACCGGCATCCAATCCTTTTCATTTTGCGGATCGATCAATGCGTCGTTGTTCTTGGGGTCGATGTAACGCAATTAGTAACAGCATGAAACGGCCCAATGAGGAAAAGTTTTGGTTTCGCGGCGGTAGCGTTTGCCGTCGAGCTCCACGATCAACCAATCGTCGTCGGCTTTCGCGAGCGGTGGCTCGGGGCGGCCGTGCGGTTTGAAGTCCGCGAGTTCTGGTAGCGTCACGGGCAATTGATCATCGGGGACCAAGCGACGCACGCCGGTCGCGTTGCCTTCGGAGTCAATTTCATGCAAGACGGGAAACGGTTCCCCCCAGAAACGCTGGCGGCTGAACAGCCAATCCCGCAGCTTGTAATTGACAGCTTCGCAGGCCAAGCCTTGTTTGGCCAATTCCGCGGTCAAAGCGGCTTTGACTTCTGCGGTTGTTTGGCCATCGTATTCGCCGCTGTTGATCGCGACGCCTTCCGCAGCGAAGCAGGCTTTGCCGGCCAATATTTCTTCGCGTTGCTTGTGGTCGGCGGGAGGATCGACGACTGGGATGACAGGTAAATCAAACGCCACGGCGAATTCAAAATCGCGTTCGTCGTGAGCAGGAACCGCCATGATCGCGCCGGTTCCATAACCTGCCAACACATAGTCCGCGACCCAAATCGGGATGCTGCGTCCGTCGGCTGGGTTGATCGCATACGAGCCCGTGAAGACGCCGGTTTTGGCTCGATCGCCATCGGTTCGTTCGCGGTCACTTTTGAACGAGGCCTTTTCGCGATAGGCGTCGACTTCGTCTTTCTGTTCGGGTTTGACCAACACATCGATCAACGGATGTTCGGGCGCGACCACCATGTAGGTCGCTCCGAACAAGGTGTCCGGACGTGTCGTGTAAACACGCAAGCAATCCTTGCCAGGATCGGTTGGAAAGCCTTCCGTTTCGCGAGCTCGCTTGAATGCAACGAACGGACCGGTGTCGTCGTCGGCGGCACCGCGTTGCAGGTAGAAGTCGACTTCGCCACCGGTGCTGCGGCCAATCCAATCGGACTGCAATTTCTTGATGCCGGTTGGCCAATCGAGGTCGTCCAAGCCTTCCAGCAATCGTTCGGCGTAATCTGTGATCCGCAACATCCATTGCCGCAGGGGAATCCGCTTGACCGGGTGCCCACCGACTTCACTTTTGCCATCGACCACTTCTTCGTTGGCCAACACCGTGCCGAGTTTGGGGCACCAGTTCACCAAGGCGTCATCGAGGTAAGCCAACCGCTTTGAATCGCGATACTGCTCGATGGCCATCTCGCCTTCGGCGGTGACTTCGGCAGGGATTGGCAACTCCGAGATCGGTCGGCCTTTTTGTTGGTCGTGGTCGAACCAGGTGTCGTACAGCACGCCGAAGATCCACTGCGTCCAGCGGAAGTACTCTTCGTCGGTGGTTGCCAAGACTCGGTCCCAGTCGTAACTGAAACCGAGCATCTTCAATTGGCGAGTGAAGTTGTCGATGTTGCGTTGGGTTTGAACGCGAGGGTGCTCGCCAGTTTTGATCGCATGCTCTTCGGCGGGCAATCCAAACGCGTCGAATCCCATCGGGTGCAAAACCGATTCCCCGCGAGCTCGTGCGAATCGCGAAACGATGTCGGTTGCCGTGTAGCCTTCGGGGTGCCCGACGTGCAATCCGTCACCACTGGGATAGGGGAACATGTCCAGCACGTAGCGTTTCTTTTCGCCGACCTTTTCGGGCGTGGCGAAAGTGTGGTGTTCGTCCCAGTAGGCTTGCCAGCGAGGTTCAATTTCGTTGGGGTTGTAGCGGACCATGTCGTCTTAGCGATGCGGGGAAGGGCAGGGCAGAGCAGGGCTGGGCACTCGAGATTAAAAACGACCGCCTGCGCTGCAAACAGGTTCCCTCAGGGGGCGTTTTCGGGCAAGCGGTCTGGTGCGAGAGCCGCGTAAGGGGTTCGCTGGATCGCACTCGGCGGTCAGGCGATGCCGACCACGCGGATCAGAACCAGCACGCTCGCCGCGACCACCAGGCTCACAGCAGCCGTTCGCCGCAACCAGACTCCTGCGGGTTGGGTTACCGCGACCCATTCGGCTCGAAACGCCATTTCCGTCCAGTTTTCGGCCTCATCTTGGGCCTGCGACGCTTCTTCTTTCTGATCGCTGATGCCCAGCGATGCCAGTTCCAACCGGCGGGCAGGGCAGGTCTCGACCCAGGTCCAGCCCGTGATGGCGACCATGAGAGCCACGCCGATCGCCCAGGCCCAGGCTCGAGTCGGCCACAACATGGGCAGCGCGTTCACCTCGATGGAGCTCGCAAACATCGCGATGCGATCCGCATTGGCTCGCTCGTATCCCGCCAACCATTCGTTGGTGCGTGCCGTTTCGCTCTGCCAGAACGCAGCCCACTTGGAGGCGTTTTCAGATCCATTGGAGGACGATTGGGAAGTCGTGTGACTGGCCAATCGAAGCGGCGACTCCGAGGCATTCTCGTTGGACGCGACTCGGCCTTGTTCGGCTTTTGCGTAGAAGGCCGCCACTTCACTTCGCCAACGCACCCATCCCACATTGGCGGACGCTTTGGGCTGTTGAGCCTCCAGCAGACGTTTGCGAAACCCGTCCACGTTGTCGCTGGTCACGACACGATGGGACCACTGGATGGATTGACGATCTGTCGCGGAAGATTGCGCCGGAACGGGTTGCGGGTATGACACTCGGTGCCGTGCTGGTTCCAGCGGCCAGATTGCCATCACCAATGTGAAACTGGCGATTGAAGTGACCGCGATGCCGACAAGCGGGTTGCGTGTTAGGATTCTCAATGCAGCGAACTTGCCAGACACGAAACGATGCCACTGAAAACGCGAGGGATCGGCGATTCGGCCGCGATCGGAGAGATCGCAGACCGTCCTTGTTGATGATCGGTCGGTTCCGCTTCGGTGATCCAGGAAACTTGAAACGATTGTGACAACCTTGCCTCCATCCGGCCCCGGCGATCCCCCAACCACGCAGCCATTTCGGTCGCCTTTTGCAATCAAAATCTGCGGCATGCGAAGCGTGCAGGATGTGCGATCCGTTGCGGATTCCGGAGCCGACGCGGTGGGATTGAACTTCTACGAACCCAGCGTCCGTTCGCTCAACCCCGATGCGGAGGAAACCATCCGAATCAACCAAGTCGCCCGAGAAGTTGGGCTGACGCGAGTCGGATTGTTCGTCAACCATGACTTGGAGTTCATCCAGCGGGTGGCTGGTTCGTTGCGGCTGGATTGGATCCAGTTGCATGGTGACGAACCGGTTTCGTTGGCGAAGTCTTTGATCGCGAAAGGCGAGCGAGTGCTGAGGGCCGTCCGTCTGCCACGCGGGAAACTCTCGCCCAGCCAGATCAATGCTGTCATCGGTGAGTGGGGGGCGGTGGACGTATCGCTGTTGCTCGACGCGGACGCGGGAGCCTCGTTTGGCGGTGGCGGCCAGTCGCTGGATTGGCCCAGCATTCGAGTGTGGGCGGATCGCCGCGGTGAGTCGGCGGCGGGGTGGGTGCTGGCCGGAGGTCTGACTCCCGAAAACGTCGCGGAGGCGGTTCAGGTCAGCGGGGCGACCGGCGTCGACGTTGCCAGCGGCGTGGAGCAGCCCAAAGGTCAGAAAAACGCCGCGAAAATCCGTCAATTCGTCGCAGCCGTCCAGCGAGGAGGGGCAGCCCGGTGAATCCAGGCTGACCAGGCGTTGACGTCGGACAGATTTGTGCCAAACTTTGCCACCCAGTCAAAGACCAACACAGCTCGCGGCCGTGGCGGAACTGGCAGACGCGCTAGGTTGAGGGCCTAGTGGGAGTTAATCCCGTGGAGGTTCGAGTCCTCTCGGCCGCATCCAAAGAACCCCGTGATTCACGGGGTTTTTTCATGCGCGGATGGAATTTCCCGTCGTCGGCATTCCCAGCAGAATGGTTAGGAATGGACCCCGATGCACCACCATTGTCTGAATCAGGTGCAACCAGTGGTGCAGCCGTTCATCTGATGGT
>NZ_JBICHO010000298.1:0-6202 GCF_043100905.1 Rhodopirellula sp. JB055
CGCTTGGCTGGGGTGGCGGGAGTGCATTTTCTCGCTGTTCTGATCTGCTCGGAAGATCGAGATATCTGTGCGGAGGATGGTGATCCTCTGCGCCTCCGCGTCTCCTCGCTTCTGCGTCAAGTTTTTCAACGCCAGGGTTGAGTCCGAATTCTGGTGAATCCGGCTACTGCTATGACGAGGGCTGACAGCTTCGTAGCCGGATTCGCCAAGAATTCGGGTTTGCGGGAGCTTGGTTGCAAACGAGCCGGGCAACGCGGATCGCGGAAATTGTTTTTGACGCAGAGACGCCAGGGCGCAGAGGCGCAGGGAGTTGCTCGTGGGAGAGCATTTACTCGAGGGAATGAGCGGCTCGGAAGATCGAGATATCTGTGCGGAGGATGATGATCCTCTGCGCCTCCGCGTCTCCCCGCCTCTGCGTCAAGTTTTTCAACGCCAGAGTTGAGTCCGAATTCTGGTGAATCCGGCTACTGCTATGACGAGGGCTGACCTTAAGTTTGCGTCAAAACCATGATGCGGATGGGGTGCTCGGGGTCGTCATCCATCTCCACCGTGTGTTCGGTGTAGTCCCACGGTTTGTCCTTCACCCACTGTGAGAACTCGGTCGCGATCAACCGTTGCGGGTCGCTGAGGATCAATTGCCCGTCGTCGGTCAAGTGCTCCGCGGCCGATTGCAACAGTTCGGGCCACAACGTGCGAAGGTATGTGACATCGCTGCCCAGGATGAATGGGAACTTCTTTGGGGCCAGCGAATCTTCGCCCAACCGGAAGACTTGCACGTCCGCGTGCAGACCCAACCGAGACAGGCTGAGTCGTACCAATTGCAGCGGGTCTTCTACACCATCGGTCAGCGTCACGCGGGCGCCACGCAGCAGAGCAGCGATGCCGGCGTGTCCGGTTCCGCAGCCGACTTCCAGGACATCTTGGTTGTGGATTGGGACTCGGTCCAGGAATCGATCCAGTCCCGAGGCGGCTCGCCAGGTGGTTGCCCAAAACGGATCGATCACGCCCTCTTCGCCAGCGTCCTGCCGCTCGCAGGCTTCGATCAGCATCGCGTCGGGGTCGGAGGCAACCGCCAACGGACGTTCCTTGCCGGCGATCAAGGTGTCTTCCCAGTGCCATGCGAATGAAAGTGAATCGGCCATGTTGCGATGCGTTCGTGAAAGATCAGATGAAGAGAGGAGTGGTCAATTGCCAGTGCGATGGTCATCCAAGACCGTCGCGTTCGACATGGGTGGTCTGGGCAGACCGACTTGCGGAATTGGGAGGACGGTTTCGAAAGCCCGTCCTGCGGGAACGTTGTTGGGCGAGATCAACGGCGGTGAAGCAGTTCTGCGGCGTCGGCGGCGAAGTAAGTCAGCACGCCATCGGCACCAGCTCGCTTGAAGGACAGCAGGCTTTCCAAGATCACCGCGTCGCCGCTGAGCCACCCTGCGTCAGCGGCTCCGCGCAGCATCGCGTATTCGCCGCTGACTTGATAGGCAAACGTCGGCACGCCAAAGGTCTCTTTCACGCGAGCGACGATGTCCAGGTAGGGCATCCCGGGTTTGACCATCACGCTGTCGGCTCCTTCGGCCAGATCCAAGGCGACTTCCGCGATCGCTTCATCGGATTGAGATGGCGATTGCTGGTAGGTCTTTTTGTCGGCCGCGCCGAGGTTGGCGGCCGAGCCAACTGCATCGCGAAACGGACCGTAGAACTCGCTGGCGAACTTCGCCGCGTAGGACATGATTTGAACACTTGAGTGACCGCCTTCGTCCAGCGCGGTGCGGATCGCACCGATGCGTCCGTCCATCATGTCGCTCGGTGCGATGATGTCGCATCCCGCCGCGGCTTGCACGATCGCTTGCTTGCACAGCACATCGACCGTTTCATCGTTGATGACTTGTCCGTCGCGAACCAAGCCGTCTTGACCGTGGCTGCTGTAGGGATCCAGAGCCACGTCGAGGATCACGCCCAGCGAATCGCCGACCGCGTCTTTGATTTGGCGAGTAACCCGGCAGACGAGATTGTCTGGGTTGTACGCTTCGGCCGCGTCTTCTGATTTCAGTTTTGGATCGGTGGCGGGAAACAATGCGATTGCGGGAATGCCCAGGTCCACGGCTCGTTTGGCGGCGGCGACAATTTCCGTTTCGCCCAGCCGGTTCACGCCGGGCAGCGATCCGACAGGTTGTTGGCCCGATCCATCCATCACGAACATCGGCCAGATCAAATCGTCGACCGACAAAGTGGTTTCGCGAACGAGGCGGCGTGACCAATCGGTCGCTCGCACTCGGCGCAATCGGGTGGCGGGAAAGGCGGCACGCGGAGCAGGGGGGCCAGTGAATCGGGACAAAACGAGCACCATGAGATCGATCGAGAAACGGCGACGGCGATTGCGGTGGGGCCAACTCCGCCGGGAGACGACTCCCATTTTGCGTCACAGAACGTGCCAAGCCTACCCGACCGTCTGCTAAACTGATTCCCCCGATCCCTCACGTCTCGGAAGGGACGTTTTCGAAATTCAACTTGTCCCACCCACCCCACAGACTCAACGCCGATGAAATTTCGACTTTGCAACTTTCTGGCCACCCTCGCGGTGCTGGCCTCGTTCACCCTTGCCATTGCACAGGCCTCCGCGGAGAACAAACCGCTGAAGGTTTTGCTGATTGATGGCCAAAACAATCACAAGTGGAAAGAGACCACGCCTCTGATCCAAGCCACGCTGGAATCGGGCGACTTCGCTGATGTCACCGTCGCGACGGCGCCTGGCAAAGGCGAAGACAAGTCTGGATTTGCACCCAAGTTCGCGGACTACGACGTGGTGGTTTCGAACTACAACGGCGAAGCTTGGTCGAGCGAAACTGAAAAGGCATTCGAGGCCTATGTCAGTGACGGTGGTGGGTTCGTGACCGTTCACGCGGCCGACAATTCGTTCCCAAACTGGGATGCCTACAACCGGATGATCGGTCTGGGCGGCTGGGGAGGCCGGAATGAAAAAGACGGGCCGTATGTCCGCTGGAAAGAAGACCAGAAGAAGTTCACGCGTGACATGTCCAAGGGCAGCGGCGGACAACACGGTCGTCGCGTTCCGTTCACGTTGGTCGTTCGCGACGCTTCGCACCCGATCACCGCTGGATTGCCTAAGTCGTTCCTGCAGGTTGCCGACGAACTGTACGGCAAACTTCGTGGTCCGGCGGAAAACATGAATATCTTGGCGACCGCTTACAGCAACCCTGGAACGGGCGGCACGGGAGAGCATGAACCGATTTTGATGACGATCGAATTCGGAAAAGGACGCGTCTTCCACACGACGCTCGGGCATGACGTTGCTGCCATCCAAGGTCTGGCGTTTCAAACCACGCTTCGCCGCGGAACCGAGTGGGCCGCGACGGGCGACGTGACTCTGCCTGCCGTTTCGGCTGACAAAATGAGTGCAGACGAACCCGCGACGGGCGATCCGGCCAAGGCGTCCGACGTTGAAGGTGGCGAGCAAGCCGCGACCAACAGCGGCGTCAACTTCGACGCAGCTCCGGATTTGAAAGCGGACGGTTGGAAGTCATTGTTCGATGGAAAGGGCTTGGACGGATGGAATCGCAAAAACGGAACGGCCAAGTACCGAGTCGAAAACGGCGCGATCGTCGGGACAACATCCGAAGGCAGCCCAAACTCGTTCCTGTGCAGCAACGAAAACTACGGCGACTTTGAACTGACCTTTGAGGTCAACGTGGACAAGGGCCTCAACAGTGGTGTGCAGATTCGCTCGCAATCACGTGAAAAGGGCGGACGGGTCTACGGACCGCAGGTCGAAATTGAATCCGCCCCTGGCGAAGCTGGTTACCTCTATTCCGAAGCCACCGGTCGCGGATGGATTACGAAAGAGCAACCGATCAAAGACGCGTACAAGAACGACCAGTACAACCGATACTTGGTGCGAGCCCATGGCAACCGGATTCAGGTTTGGATCGGCGACCAAAAGATCAGCGACATCCAAGACCCAGAATCCTCGACCAATGGATTCCTTGGTTTGCAGGTCCACGGCATCAAGGCTGGTACCGGCCCATTTGAAGTCCGCTGGCGCGACATCCAAATTCGCGAACTGAAGTAGGTCTGTCGAAGGGATTGATTTGGACGTTGGTGAGTTGGTGATACAAGGCGTTCTCGAAACGTCTTAACAACCCCGCCCGCGAGACGAGGTTGTGCCGTTTTATTTTACCCTCCCTTTAGGAGGGGCGGCCCGCTTCGGGGAGGGTTGCGCGCTGGTTCCGATGCTCGGCCCTCCCCTCGCATATGCTTTTTGAAGGTGCGCTTTTCTCAAAACCCGAAGCGTCAGCGAGGGAAAAACGACTTTGACTTCGCCTCGCTGACGCGTCGGGTTATGAAAAAAACAATGCCTCACGCAAAAGCGCAACTTCAAAACTGACGCGTCGGGTTGTGAAAAAGCCAATGCCTCACGCAAAAACGCAACTTCAAAACATACGCCTGAACGGCGTCGCTCGACCTCTCCCCAAACTTCGTTTCGGGAGAGTTGCGCCGTGTGGAAATCCGCCGAAAAGCGAAGGCTGAAATCGGCAAGACTTCCTTTGGGAAGGGGGATTGGGGCCGCCGTGCTTCGAGACCGGTTGGTTTTGAGGAAAGCGGCTTCACTCGTCACCCGTCGGGATTCGTTGCAAGGCTTCTTCGCGGGTTTTCAATTTTCCGTCGAGTTGATCGTCGCGAATGGATTGCAGGATGGCTTTGAATTCGGGGCCCGGACGCATTCCTGTGGAGATCAGATCGGCTCCGGTGACCAACGGCGGCGGATTGAGTTCGTTGGGATCGCCGGACAACGCACGACCGGCGCGGGCGACGCCGCGAGATTTTGGTGCCAGGGCGCGGGCGGTGGCAACGATCGTCGGGGCATCGGTATCGACCAAGATCGGCTGCAACCTGGACCACGCGAGTCCATCGCACTGGGTGATCGTTTCGGCGTGAGTCAGTGCGGCCTCGACGGCCCGGCGTTCCGCGACCGACAGTTTCCAATCGTCGAAGATCAGACGCAGGGTGTGCAGCGAATCGCCGGGCAAGTGGAACAGCGCGATTGCCATCGCGGTTTCAAAGGTTGGTTGTTTGGCGGCTTGGATCGATCTTGAGAATTCGGTCCAGTTCATCGTTTGCAGTTGCGGCCAGATGTGCAGCGACAATCCCGTGTCGACCAGAGTTTCCAAACCGAAGTCGACGGCGGGGGCGGTCATCACGCGGCGCATTTCGGCCCCGATGCGTTCACCGCTGACCACGCTGATGTCGCTGGCGTGATTTTGAATCGCAGCGAAAGTTTTGTGTTCGATCGAAAATCCCAGAGTCGTCGCAAACCGGACGGCGCGAAGCATTCGCAGTTTGTCTTCTTCGAAACGCTGGATGGCTTTTCCGATCGTCCGCAGGTGGCCTTTGCTAAGGTCTTCCAGGCCAC
Source organism: Rhodopirellula sp. JB055 (assembly GCF_043100905.1). Lineage (NCBI taxonomy): Bacteria > Pseudomonadati > Planctomycetota > Planctomycetia > Pirellulales > Pirellulaceae > Rhodopirellula > Rhodopirellula sp. JB055. The sequence goes on from NZ_JBICHO010000298.1 coordinate 5,426, forward strand.
CGACGTAGTCGATCACTCGAGAGTCGAAGACGTCGTAGAACATCCCGTTGATCGTGAAATCGCGGCGAAGTGCATCGGCTTCGGCATCCCCGTAGGTGACGCTGTCGGGGCGGCGGCCGTCGGAATAATTCCCGTCGGCTCGGAACGTCGCGACCTCCGTGGGCATCCGCTTGTGGGATGTTTCTTCGGCCGCGGTGGACCGAGGCGGCAGCACGCCGATCACGCCGAAGGATTCGCCAAACGCCAAGGTGCTGCGTTTTCCGAACACCTCGCGGACGGATTCGGGAGTCGCATCGGTGGCGACGTCAAAGTCCTTTGGTTTGCGTCCCAGCAGTGCGTCACGGACGCATCCGCCAGCCAGAACGGCCACAAAGCCAGCGTTTTTCAGCTCGGTGATGATCCGGACGGCTTCCGCGGCTTCGGGAGTTTTGAGGATTTCGATCGGGAATTCTGGCATCAGCGAAAAGGAAGTCGAGGTTTTTGGTGCGACGATTTCACGGAGCGTCGTTCCGCCCGAGTTTCGAAAAGACGCTAACATACCGAAGCGTTTGATTGTTCCAATCATCGTCGCTCCTTTTCATTTTCTCGTTCGATTGAAATCACCGTTGTCTGCTGAATTTGCCTCCTCACCCGATCGATTCACGGATGCCGAACTGGTCGCGTTTCTGGACGAACAGCTCGAGCCATCGCGGTCATCCGAGATCGAGCAAGCGGTGCGCGAAGACGAAAAACTGCGTCAGCGGCTGATTCAGTTGCGAGGCCAGGATGTCGCTGGTT
>NZ_JBICHO010000299.1:0-4927 GCF_043100905.1 Rhodopirellula sp. JB055
CCGCCGCACACATCGCTGAACGACATGGACGATACAGACATCGCTCGAATGAAACTGTTCACATCGCTGAGGCCGCGGCATTTCAAATCTCCAGTCAAAAGGGACAGTCACCACCCTACCCACCCCACAACCCGCTGTCAACGCATGGTGGGTGGCACCATACATCAATGCATGGTGGGTAGTGTCTGAGTTGAAGCGATGCTCCGGTGCAGTAGGCTGCTTCTTTCTAGCTGCCTTCCGTCGCCGAAAGCTTCGGTAGATTGATGAAAGTCCCTACCGAGATCGCTACTCGGCAGGGACGCGAACTGGACAGATCGTTGTGGGTAGACCCTTGAGGTCGTGTGCCATCGAGATCGTCCGTTCGTTTCGTTTCCAGCCCGAACAGCCGAAGGGACCGTACAGACAATCGCGAGTCCGAACTACTATCCAGGGAAAAACGATGGTTACATCTTACAACAATGTCTTTGGCGTCGATGTCGCAAGCGAGAAACTTGACATCCATGATGCCGCAAAACAAAAGCATCAAGAGATTGCCAATGAAACTAGAGCGATCGACCTCTGGGTCAAAAGCATCGCACGTCGCAAACAAGTGCTCGTGGTTATGGAGGCCACCGGCGGTTACGAACAATCGCTGGTCGATGCCCTGCACGCCGCCAAGATCGATGTCGCTGTGTGCAATCCGCTGCAGGTCCGTTCCTTCGCCAAAGGGATCGGTATCATCGAAAAGAATGACCCGATCGATGCCGCGGTGATTGCCCGCTTCGGAGAAGTCGCTGAGCCAAAACTCAAGGAAAAACCGACTGAAAGTGAACGCAAGCTGCGTGCCCTGGTGCACCGTCGTGACCAAGCGATTGGGCAGTCCAAGCGAGAGCACAATCGAAAATTGCAGTGTCGCGATGAAGCGATCAAGGAATCCATCCAGGAGGCAATCACGTTTTACAAAGAGCAAGTTCGCAAACTCGACAAGCAGATCGAAAAAACGATCGCTGCCTGTCCGGTCCTCAAAGCTAAGAGCGATCTCCTGTCCTCATGCCCAGGCGTTGGGGCGGCAACCGTGGCGATGCTGCTTTCGGAGTTGCCGGAGCTTGGAGAGCTTTCGCGTGGCAAGATCGCCAAATTGGTTGGGGTCGCACCAATCGTTCGAGACAGCGGCAAGACCGAGGGCAAACGCAGTACGCACGCGGGGCGATCAATGGTGCGAAAGGTTCTCTACATGGCGGCGTTGGTGGCGACCAAGTACAACCCTCGGTTGAAGCAGTTCTATCAACGGATGATCGCGCAGAAGAAGCCATTCAAAGTGGCGATCGTGGCGGTGATGCGAAAGTTGCTGGTGACGCTCAACGTCATGCTCCGAGAGCAAAATCCTTGGCGCGAGCCAACACTCGCTCTTGACAAGAACTAAGACAGCCGATGGCACCATACGGACTAGCTCAAAGGAATGAACGTACTCTTGGTGAGCCTATTGATCGATCGCTGTAGATAAGGAAATGCTCGATGGTCGTTCCAGTAGTGGGTGCCGGGTAGCAGGGCCAACGATTGAGTTGGCTGCAAACGCCTGGATGACGGGACTTCCGCAGTTCTTGTCTGAAGTTCGACATGAATTCAGTGGCGTGCTCGCATTCTCACCAGACATAATTGGTCCAGGCCTTCATGCGCAACATCACGCGACGGATAATATGGGCGAACCGGATCTCTTCGGTGTAGATCGCTGCGATTCCGACCGCCCCACCGGGAAGTTCGTTCGCATCGTAGTTGCCGCCGTCCAATTCCAAGACGACTTGCAATGGTTCGGCTCGCGTTTGCTTCGCTGTCAGATCCTCGATGACTCCGGAACTTTGCACCTGCCCACCGGACGTCACGTCGGCAATGCCAACGACTTTGGCGGAGAGTGTCTGTCCCGGCAGATACTTCAATACGACTTCTGCATCCTGACCGGGCTGGACGTAGCGAAGCTGGTTCTGTTGGATCGCAACGGCAATGCGACTGCGATCGGTTTCAATGAAGGTCAGTGAACCTCTAAGCGGCATCGCCGCAACACGGGTTCCGGGGCGCAAGGCGAGCTGCTGCACCTCGCCGCGAGTCGGAGCTCGAACCGTCGCTTGATCAAGATCATACTTCGCACGCGCGAATTGCTCCCGGGCCTGGGCGACGGCCGTGTTCTCACCGTCGGCAGTGACGGATGCGAGTTCAAGCTTGGCTTGTGCCAATCGCAATTCAGCCTCCTTTTCCGCTCGTTCAGCAACCACCGCCGAACGAAGTGACTCCTCATACTCCTGCTTGCTGACGGCACTGGATTCCACCAGTTTCTTATTCCGCTCCAAAGTGCGGGCAGCCAGTTCTCGCTCTGCCGTCGTACGAGCCAGGGACGCTTCCGCAATGTCCACCGAACTCTGCAAGAGTTCCGGTTGTTGCTCTGCGGCGGCCAACGCGGCCGTCAGCCGGCCGACTTCGTCTTGAAAAGGCTCGGGATCAATCTGAAACAGCACCTCTCCTGCATCAACCTCGACAAGCGGTTGGATCGGAACCTCCGTGACTTGGCCCGAGACTGCGGGGACGATTTCGATCACGTTGCGAAACACACCGACGGGCCCCGAAGGAGCGCCCCATTGCATCGGGATAAACAACGCGATCAACAGGAGCAACATCCATGCGATCGGCGAAAGCTTCCAGCCCAGCGTTGGCGGGATAACTTTCAATTTAAAAAACATCAACAGCAGCGCGATATAAACCAATGTCAAAAAGACAATCATGCTGACGCCTCCCGCTTTAGCGTTTGTGGGAATTGCCAATACGCCCATACGTAGGCGATCGGCAGCAGCAATCCGCCACTGAGCAGTCCGATCCAGCCGCACACGCTCACCGCTTCGGCTTGAGGATGTGACCGTTGTCTCGCAATCTTGCCCGGCAGATACCCGAGCAGTAACGCGCCGCCCACGGCGGTCGCCAGCAACACGATCAAAATGAACAACGCAAACCAATCAAGCATCGTGTGCCCTCAATCAGGAACTTATCAAATGGCATGTTGTAACTCTCTCACTGCCGCAATTGTGCGGTCAGTTCGTCTTGAAGGTCAAGCAAAGGTTGCTGACCAAGTTCATTCCTCACACAAAGCACTTCAAGATTTCGACGAGGACGACGAGGGAACGGCAGCCAACGCGGCCGGCAGCAACAGGTTGCGAACGAGTGTTCTCATCGTTGCTCTGAAGAAGCAAGATGTTGTGTCCCTAGGGGATCTGCGAGACAAGTTGTTTCGCATCCGGGGCCAATTTGGCCACAACTTGTTTCCAATTTGGATCACTTTTGGAAACAGCTTGTTTCCCAATTGAATCGGGCTGATTCCAGAAGCTAACCCACTGCCGGATCGATCGCAGATTCCGACAGGAAACCCCCTTAATTTCAGGGAACTCGGAGGAGAGATCCTTGCTCATTTGCTGCAAAAAACCGTCGCCCCACTTGGCCGTTTCCTGCCTCTCGATAATCTGCTCGCCCAGGAACGAGTAAAGCTCGAGCATGGCATAGTTCACCGCGGCGGCCGCTTTGATCTGCGATCCATGAATCTGGCTTTTGATCGATACGATCCAGTCGCGATATCCCTTGTCGCTGGTGAGCTCGCTCATTTGGCGTCCTCTTTGACTTTTTTCTTCGTCGCAGGTTTCTTCGCCATGACGGTTGGCTTCCTGCCTGTGCCTCGTTGCGGGAACGGATGAACCATTCCTTAGGGGGGAACTCCGGCTCAATCCGCCCGCATGTGCGATCCGTTGACGCACTCCCGAACGCCCCACGCTCATTCCGCAGGGATTTTAGCGGACAAGAAGGGGCCTACCAGAAACCGACCGGAGAGCCAGGAAATGTCATCCAGCTGTGATGGCGGCGGCGGGACTGGCGAGGAATAGCCAATCGCTTGCACCTGGTAGACTCCAGCGAAAACTGGCATCCCGACAGATTGATCGATCCAAATCTCTCCCTCAGAGAAACCTGGTGACAACGTGATATCCACGGACACGCAAGCGTCCCTGCGAACGGTTGCACCACTGGTTGCACCAACGGATGCACCAGATTCAGTCCAGGACAGCAAAAACAGTCCATCTGAGTCCAATTCTGACCAAACCGACGCCGACGCTGAAAACGGTGCGGACACGAAAAAACCCCGCAAAACACGGGGCTTTGCGGGGTTTTTGGGAGTGGGCGATACAGAACTCGAATCTGAGACCTCCACGATGTCAAAGCTTGTCAGACGACCCAGAAACGTCATTTTTACGGGGTTCTACGCGAATTTCGTTTCCAGGAAAAGCACGGAATGGCACCGTTTTACACCCTTTCCGTGCACATTTCCGTGCAACACGCCATCGAGAAACCCCGTGTTTTCCGCAGTGGACACTTAGCGTTTTTTGACGAAATCTGTCACCACACGAAGAATTCTCGCACCCCCACGGTGCTTTCGTGGATTGCTCCTATTTCTCGGCATACGTACTTCCGAACTTCACTCAGTGGATCCCCAAGACGGGATCAGGTAGCCGCTCCGACAGGGCGGACCACGTCTCGTGTTGCCCGTGTAGTTCGGCTACCCGGAGAACACGCCTGGCAAGCTCGGCGGATTCATGCTGTGGTTTGATCGCCCGCTCGTGATCGAGCAGCAATCTTGCCACTTCCGTATATCCCGCAGCGGCGGCATTGTGGATCGGCGTGTAGAGCTGCTTGTTGGTGATCGAAGCATCTGCGCTGTACCTGAGCAGCAGTTTGATGATTGACAGACAGTTTACCTCCGCCGCCAAGTGCAAGGGAGTATCGCCACGGGCATCAGCTGCGTCGGGATTGGCACCGTTCTCTAGCAGCATGTTTGCCATGAACCCAAACTCACCCTTGGTGACGCAGTGAAGTGCGGTGCGTCGAACGTTTCCCCGAGCATCAGGGCTTACCTCCGCTTCGA
>NZ_JBICHO010000300.1:0-4984 GCF_043100905.1 Rhodopirellula sp. JB055
GGGCGTCAACGATGACAAGCTTTCAGCCGATTTGAACTGCGTCAGCAACGCTTCTTGCACGACCAACTGCTTGGCTCCCGTTGCCAAAATTCTGAACGATTCGTTCGGAATTGAATCGGGTGTGATGACAACTGTTCACGCTTACACCAACGACCAAAACGTTCAGGATCAGCCTCACGCTGACTTGTACCGTGCACGTGGTGCTGCTCAGAACATCATCCCAACCAGCACTGGTGCTGCCAAAGCCGTTGGTTTGGTGATTCCTGAGTTGCAGGGCAAGTTGACCGGTATCGCCATGCGAGTTCCAGTGCCAACGGGTAGCGTGGTCGATTTGACCGTCAACCTGAGCAAGGAAGTCACCAAGGAAGACATCAACTTGGCGATCCAAACCGCAGCAGAAGGCCCGATGAAGGGAATTCTGTTCTACGCTGTCGACCCAATCGTCAGCAGCGACATTGTTCACGACCCACACAGCAGCATCTTCGCAGCGGACTTCACCCAAGTCCTCGGCGACAAGGGCAAGATGGCCAAAGTCGTGTCGTGGTACGACAACGAATGGGGCTACTCGAGCCGTACCGCTGACTTGTGCAGCAAGCTCGGAAAAATGCTCTAAGAGTGTGAAAGAGCCTCAGGACCACAGCTCATCAGAGCAAAGGTTCTGAACTCCAATTCAAGCGCGGGGTGTGGTGATTCAATCATCACACCCCGTTTGCGTTGGTTGTTTCTCATGGCCATACTCAACCTTTGAATCCGCTCCCCGCCTGTGGCCCTGTGCCACTGTGGTCCTTTCCACTCTGCATCCCATGTTCTTTGATCGCGTTGAAGTTGAATTCCAAGCTGGCAAGGGTGGCGATGGCTGCATGAGCTTTCGCAAGGAAAAATACGTCCCCAAAGGCGGTCCCGATGGCGGCGACGGCGGACGCGGGGCCAGCATCATCCTAGAGGCTCGATTGGGAGTGAACTCGTTGGCCCAGTTCGCCAGCCGAAAGTTTTTCCGAGCCGAAAAGGGAGGCTTTGGGATGGGAGCTCTCCGGCATGGTCGGAAGGGCCGTGAAATGCGGCTGTACGTCCCCTGTGGAACCAGCATCATCGACGCCAAAGATGGATTCGTGATCAAGGATTTGACCCAGGTGGGGGAAGAATTCGTGATCTGCCGCGGCGGCAAAGGCGGCCACGGAAACGCTCGATTCAAAACGCCTCAAAACCAGGCGCCGCGCGTTCGGGAACTGGGCGAGCCCGGCGAAACGCGACACGTGATCATGGAGCTGAAATCGATCGCTGACGTGGGGCTGATTGGCAAACCCAACGCGGGCAAGAGCACGCTGCTTTCGCGAATCAGCAGTGCTCGTCCAGAAATCGCGGATTACCCATTCACGACCAAGTATCCCAATCTCGGCATCGTCGATGTCGATACAGAGCGATCCTTCGTGCTGGCCGACATCCCCGGTTTGATCGAGGGTGCCAGCGAGGGCATCGGGTTGGGACATGAGTTTTTGCGGCACGTCGAACGCGCCGGGTTGCTCGTTCACCTCATCGAGCCCACCCCGGTCGATGGAAGCGATCCGATCCAGAACTACGTCGCGATTCGGGAGGAACTGCAGCAATACGATGAGTCATTGGCGGACCGCGATGAATTGGTCGTGATGACTAAGTGCGAGCTGGACCCGGATGGTGATGTTCGCCAAAGGCTTCAAGCGTACTTTGACGAGCACCCCGCCAATCATTCTCGCGACCTGCGTTCGATCAGTGCCGCGACCGATGTCGGGTTGAAGGAATTGGTCGGTGACATCATGCGCCGGGTCACCAAGCGTCGCGAAGAAATGTTGGAAGCCGGAATCACACCGACGTTGGTCCGGCAGGACGATGCCCCGGTGGCACCGAAGAAGGAACGTCGCGTTCCGCCTCACAAGGCTGCTGCAACGGAAGGGTTGTCCGACCAGGTCCAGGCACAAGACGTTCAAGGTGCGGCGACTTTGTCCGACACGGGCAAAGTGATCCCCGGTGAACAACGCCAACGTCCGTCTTGAGCTGAGCGATCCAAAAATGCCAGACGACCTCCCATTTTCGAATGAATCGACGCTTCCTGGCGAATCGCAGTGCGATGTTGTCATCTTGCGAGTTGGAATCGACATTGGAAACACCGCGATCAAGGTGGTCACACAGGCAGGTGTCTCGGGCGAGCCAACCGATTCGGCCAAGGATCGTGGGCCGCAGCTTCGTTCAATCTCTTTGCGAGACCCTGAGTGGATCACGAAGTGTGTCGAACTCCTCCGGACGCTTGCAGCTCAACTAGCCGAATGTCAGTCGGCCGATTGCGAATCGGTCTGCTACGACGTGCGAGTGGCCAGCGTGAATCGAGGCTCCGCCGAACCGTTGGTGGCCGCGCTCGACGAAGCGTTCTTCGATTGCATTCGAGTGCGTTTTGTGACCCATCAAGACGTCTCGATGACCATCGATGTGAACTACCCCGATCGAGTCGGGATCGATCGATTGCTGGGTGCGGAGGCGGCGTTTCGTCGCCATGCCGCGCCCGTCATCATCGTGGACGCAGGCACCACCGTGACGGTCGATTTCGTATCAGCCGAAGGCGTGTTCTGCGGCGGAGCGATCTTGCCCGGTTTGGAGATGCAAACGGCGGCCTTGGCGGCCGGAACGGACGCGCTTCCTAAACTCGATTGGGCATCGCACCGTTGTCGCGAAATGCCCGAAGGTCCCGGTCGCGACACGGTCGCTGCCATGCGTCTGGGAGTGCTCTCTTCGGTCGCCGGTGCCGTGGAACGATTGCTTCGCATCTACGGTGGAGCCGCGACGCTGGTCGTGACCGGTGGCGACGCGGGATGTTTGGTCGATGCCTTGCCCGCGAATTGCGGTGCCGTGGAAGAACCCCATTTGGTTGCACAAGCCTTGCTGGATCTGCTGCGACCCAACGAGTAGACGCGGATCGCAACGACGTTCCGCGACGGGTTGTTTTTCGACGGGAATGGTGAGAGCGGAGGCGTTGCGTGATCCAACCGCGGAGCGGCGACAGTTGTTTGGAACGCGATTCCGGATTTCGTCGCGTGATGACTTGGTCGCACCTCCTGCGTTGCGACTGGCGATGCGTGCGGGTTGCGCGGACTTCAACGGTTGGACGATCGGTTGTTAATTCGCGCAAACCTTTTTGAGCAGGAAAGCTTTTCTGGGGAGGCTGAGCGAGACGAAAGCACTCTCTGTCGCCAGGCGGTCGCATTGAAGTTTCGGCAAGCTGAAATCGCAGCAACATTTGATAGCCGACGCATGCACCCCTGGAGATTGGCACCGATGGATCGCGTCTCATTGCTTTCCCCTCCCTAGCAATCGATGCGTGGAGCGATGCGGCGGCCCTCTTGTCCAAGGATCCGGGCGAGAACCAAGGGGCCGCCGCCAGACCGATCGCAACTCACACATTGATAGCACGTCGAACTCACTGGCGAACCCAACCATGATGGATCCTTTGCAGTCACTCGAAGAATTCGCGTCGATGACGTCCGAATTCGGCGATCCCGATTTCAACCCCGCACCCGCGAAACCTCGCGGATCCTTTTTGTTGGTTGTCTCAGCGAACAGCACGTCGCTGACCGATGGCCGTTGGCAATTTGTGATCGAGACTTCCGATGGGCGTCCGGTGATGGAAGCTGAGGATCAAGAATTTGGCGACCTGAACCGACTGTCTTTGCTGGCCGCCGTTCGAGGCCTCGAAGCGATGGACGGCCCGTCCGGCATCACGCTGCTCAGCCACAACCGATATTTGATTCGCTCGCTCACCGATTCGTTGCCGCGATGGCGACGCAGTGATTTCGTGTGGGACCACTTTGGCCGCCGCGTCGAAGTCCAGCACGCCGATCTGTGGCGACGAGTCGATCACGCGTTGGGCATCCATGAGGTCCAAGCGTGCTTGGTGACGTCCCGGTTGGTCAGCCGAAAACCTGATCATGTCGCACCGGATGGCGCGATTCCTGCGGCCGAGGTCAATGAGCTGACTGCCCGCGAATCGTCCCCTTTGAGCGATCCCTGGTCGCGAATCGACCAGGCTCACGCGGGCCCTCCTGCACCCAAGTCCAATCGAACCGTTCCCACCGCCAACGACCGTCTGCGGGATTGGCTGCTGAGCACGGCTGTTTCAGCGAGCGGAATCCAGCGTTCCAACCCGATCAAAACGTCCTGATTTTCAGGCGTGTTTTCTACCTTTTGACCTCATTTTCAATCAATCCATTCGTAGTTCAGCCATGAATTCGCAGCTTTCACTATCGACCATTCAGTCACTCGTTGATGGCAGTGTGGCGAACCCGGGTAGTTTATTGGGCCGTCACCCTGTCAACTATCAGGGTCGAGAAGCCACGTCCGTTCGCGTGTTGGAACCCAACGCCGAATCCGTTTGGCTGATCGATTCGGCAAGCGGTTTGCGGCGTCCCATGCGAAGGCTGCATCCCGGCGGATTCTTCGAAGCGATCTGCGATGAGCCCATCAACACGCCCTCCACGTCCAGACTGCAAATGATCGACAAGACCGGCAAAGAAATGAAGACGACTTCTCCCTACACCGTCCCCAGCCTCTTCAGCGATTTGGATCGCTACCTGATCGGTGAAGGCCGCCACCACCAACTGTACGAGTGTCTGGGAGCACAAATTCGCGAAGTCGAAGGCGTCAAAGGCGTGAACTTCGCGGTTTGGGCGCCAAACGCTCGGGCGGTCCAAGTCGTCGGTGATTTCAATGGCTGGGACGGACGCGGCCACGTGGCTCAACCGGTTGAATCGACTGGGATTTGGGAATTGTTCTTGCCCGGCGCAACGGTCGGCCAAAAGTACAAATTCCGCATCCAGACCGAGCACGGGCATTGGATGGACAAGTGCGACCCGTACGCTTTCGCGGCTGAGTTGCCACCACTGACGGCGAATATCATCACCGACATCAGCAACTACACCTGGAACGATTCGGATTGGTTGCAGCAGCGGTCAGAAGTCGACCC
>NZ_JBICHO010000301.1:0-10241 GCF_043100905.1 Rhodopirellula sp. JB055
TCAGCAAAAGGGCTGGCTTCCGCGGGCTGGACTATCTCAGCCGGCGGTGTCGCTGCATCTTTGGCTTGGCAGTGAATTCCTGTTGCGAAGGCAACCAGTGTCAAGACAGTCAACGCACGAACAAGAATTTGCATGGAACCACTGAAAGGCAAAGAATGGAAGTCGAGTCTACGAAACCGAAATCTCAAACTGGATTTCGCTGACGTTTCCGCCAGGATACTCCACAACCAGAGGCACCGCTTCCATTCCAGGCACCATGTTGAAAACACGCGACGAAGCACCACTGGACTGGGCACCACTGGACTGGGCATCACTGGACTGGGCACCACCGTGAATTGCAAACGGCACATTGCACTTGCAGACGACTGTGCCCTCCGGCTTTTCGATCTCGATCTGGTTCTTGGATACTCTTTGGACCGTTTCGCCAGTCGGTGAAACGATGGGAACGATCAAAGCAAACGCGTTTGCTTGGCGATCGGATTGGGCTGGTGAGGCCGTGATCAGCACGCGTTCTCGTTCAATGCGATAGCTCAACTGGCACTGGGAATTTGACTCGTCGTCGATCTGCCGGTCTTCGTCCTGCAACGTCGTTGTGACGTCGAATCGGACTTGGTCATCAGTCGCGTTGGAGGTCACGTTGGCTTTGAGGTCGTACAGATTCGTAAACCATCCCGCTTCGTTGCGTCGTTCCAATCGAGTCGTCAGCGGGAAGTCCTCCTCGGGTTGCGGTTGTTGATTCAGCGGTTCGACTTGGATGTAACGAGCCATGCTGGATGCCAGCAACGTGCCGACTTGGGCGTGATGAAGGACCGCGAGCGAGCCGCCAGTGGGTTGCTGGATGTGATCGACCGATTTGGTTTTGTAGATGGAGTCATACGCCGACACGGTTGCTCGCCATGGGCCTTTTGCTGCCAACCATACATCCAGCTCTGTGAAGTGCTTGACACCATCTGACGTGACTCGAGGCAACGGTTTCAGTTCGTGTTTCGTCGCCGTCGGTTGCGTCTTGTCCAGCACCAAAGCCATCGCTTTGGCGTGTGCGAAGGTGTGGTGGATGCAGGGTTTGACCCCGTGAGAGACGTAGTGAGGACCGCCATGCAGCAGGCCGTCTGCCGTGCATCGTTTCAGCAGTTCCGCATTTTTGATCGCGGCGGTTTCGAATGCTGGATTGCGATCAGCCATCAATGCGAACGCGGGTTGGCATCCATCCGCGGTTCGACTGCCCCAATAAGACCATTTGGCTGAACGAGTTCCCCAACTGTTGTCCCAGGCACCATCGGGCAGCATGAATTCCAGGTGCCCATTCATCGACTGAGTCAACAAATCCAGCAGCGATTCATCACCGACTTCCAAGGCGTACAGCACCAAGCCATTGAGGGACTCTTCGACGTTGTAGCCAAGATCAACCGGCAGCAGTCCACGGCTGCTGCGAATGTCGTTGGGCTTTCCCTCTCCCCAGAGCAACTTGTTCGGTTCGGTAAAAAACTCTTTGACTCGGACCGCGAGCTGCTGGCTGCGTTCGGTGTACTTGGCATTGTTCAATACGCGGCCGAACAAATGAAAGCCGTAGACGGCCGTCATGCCGTAATTCAGATTCGTGAAATCAATTTTTCGAAAGTCGCTGAACAAGTACCCTCCGGCTGCTTCGTCCAAGCGTTGTTCCCAGGCACGCTTTTCGTCGGCATCTAGGACTTCACCGTGGTAGTGCAGTGCTTCGGCCAACGCGATCGCGCCAAAGATGGTGGTCCCACGCCAAGAACGAGGGTTGATATCGTTGGTCCAGCTACCATCTTCTCGACTGACGTTGTTTTCCGCCCACGCGTACACATTCCGTGCCGCGTCCAAGTACTTCTGTTGGCCGGTCGCATGAGCCAAGCAAAGAAACGGGTACAAGGCATCGCTGCATCGACCGTGGATGTGACTGCAGGAGTCACATTGGAGAGCACCGTGCGCGGACGGATCATCAGGTGCAACGGTTTGGCGGCGGATCATGCCATCGCACCAATCCACCAGCAAAGACTTTGCCAGCGATCGCAGATCCGAATGTTCCTGCTCGGGCAATCGGTTCGGTGACGCAGCATTCTGCGACGCAGAATCGGGGCCACTCGCCGAGAGGGGACGCGTCCCCAGCAACTTGTTCGCACTTACCAGTCCGCCAAGGATGCCGAGCGAGGTCATTCCGGCAAATTCACGTCGATCCATGGAGTGGTCTTTGTATCGTTCGTTGGGGAAGGGGAGTGTAGATGGCCATTGCTTGCAGGCCATTCTGATCAGGTGGGTACGCAAGTCTCGTCAGGTGGGTACCAAGTCTCGTCAGGTGGGTACCGAGGAATCACAGTGCCGAAAATGCGTTGACCCAAAAAATGCGATCAGCCAGTCATTAATAAAAACGATGAGCAACGGCTGATACTCGGCACTACCATCCCGACATGGGGGTGATCTGTTGCGTTATTTCTGATGAAACCAACGGGAAAATTCAGGAACTGACGCGAAGTAGAAAATTGATCGCAAAAAAGAAAGGGTCAGTTGGGAAGTATACAGAGGCAACATGCGAACACGGACTCCATCGAGACTTGCCGCTGTGCTGTCAAATGATCCCGTTCGATCTACACTGATCGAATCCCGCCTACCACCCTGCCGCTGAACGCTGATCAACACCTATGCCATTTCAACGGGGTTCTCTCCCAAATCGGTTCGCCCGCGAGACGTGCATGCCGCCCGTCTTGATTCTGGCCACCGCCCTTTGCACAACGTTTTTTGGTTCGCTCGCGCCACTTCGCTCACATGCTGAGGATGTCGATCGGGAGGCAGAGAATGCCGAATCGGTTTCCATCGCGGACGAGTCATCGGTTTCGTTCAGTCGCGACATCCGGCCGTTGCTTTCGAACCGATGCTTTGCTTGTCACGGTCCAGATGCTGGTTCGCGAGAGGGTGGTTTACGACTGGACCAACCCGATGGAGATGAGGGGGCGATTGGATACGCGATCGAACCTCACTCGGTTGAGGACAGTGAAGTTTGGCACCGGATCACTGCCGATGACGAATCGATGTTGATGCCGCCACCGGATTCACACTTGAAGCCGTTCAACGAAGAAGAAACGGAATTGATTCGGCGATGGATCGAAAGCGGTGCTGTTTATGAAGACTTCTGGGCTTTCCGAGTCCCAGAACAACCACAACCACCGGTGGCCAAAAACGCGGATTGGAGTGCACAAACGGTCGATCAGTTTGTGCTTCGAAAGTTGGAGTCGCAGCAGCGTCGCCCCTCCGAAGAAGCCGACGCGAGAACTCTGTTGCGGCGAGTCACCTTTGATTTGACGGGGTTGCCTCCCAGTCGTGAAGCAATCCGCGAATTCGAATCGGCCTACGCTCGCTCACCCGAATTGGCTTGGGAGGAACTGATCGACGACCTGCTTTCGCGTCCTCAGTTCGGCGAACACATCGCCCGTCACTGGCTGGATTTGGTGCGTTTCGCTGACACGAACGGAATGCACAAGGACTTCTATCGCAACCACGTCGCCTATCGCGATTGGGTGATTCGTTCTTTCAACGAAAACCTTCCGTACGATGAGTTTGTTCGAGATCAGATCGCCGGCGATTTGCACCCTCAGCCGACGAAAGACCAACTCATCGCGTCCGGATTCAATCGATTGCACTTGATCATCGATCGCGGGACGGCATTGCCGGAGGAAAGCCACGTCAAGAATGTGCTCGATCGCGTCACCGCCGTCGGCACCGCGTTCATGGGACTGACGGTTCAGTGCGCCCAGTGTCACGACCACAAGTTTGATCCGATCACTCAGAAAGATTTCTTCTCGCTGTACGCGTTTTTCAACAACATCGATGCCGAACCCGAAACCAATCCGCGAAAAGTGGTGGATGGTTTCCAAGAGCCTTTCGTGCGATTCCCCACCGAATCCCAGCAAGCCGAACTGGATCGACTGGAGACGGAATTGGCAAGCCTCAAGCAGCAAATTGCTCCTCGCAGCGAGCGTATGAACCAGGTCACCAAGCAGCTTCAGCAAGTCAAAGAGATTGAGCCCAAGGAGGAAGTTTCAGACGATGAGTTGGCGAAAGTCGAGGAGGCGGAAACCATTCCACCTGAGGACTTGGCTCGCTCGAATACAGATCGAGCGTGGGACGCTTTGAAAGAGGCTCTTCAGAACGAACTTGATCAGACGCGGGCGTCGTTGGAGAAGTTGCAGAAGCGTCAGGCGAAATCGCAGCGTCAAAGAGACGCCGTCGAGCGTGCAGTCGAAAAAGCGATGGTGATGAAGGAACGCGATGAGGTCCGAAAGACATTCGTTCTGATTCGCGGTCAGTACGACGCGCCCGGGGAAGAAGTCCAACGTGGCGTCCCCGGTTTTCTTCCGCCGCTGAAGACCCAATCTGAAACACCGTCCCGCATGGATCTAGCCAATTGGATGGTGTCTCCTGAAAACCCGCTGACCGCTCGCGTGGCGGTGAACCGTTTCTGGCAACTCTTTTTCGGCGTCGGGCTCGTCAAGACGTCCGAGGATTTTGGCAACCAAGGGGAGGTCCCCAGCCATCCTGAATTGCTAGATGAATTGGCGGTATCGTTTGTCGAGTCCGGGTGGGACGTCAAGGCGTTGCTCAAGCGAATCGTGATGAGCAAAACGTACCGCCAATCTTCGCGAGCCACTCCGGAAGAGTTCCAAGAGGACGCGGAAAATCGTCTGCTCAGTCGTGGCCCACGCTATCGGTTGGATGCCGAAATGATCCGCGATCAGATCTTGTTTTCGAGCGGGCTGTTGTCCACGCGAATGCACGGCCCAAGTGTCAAACCACCCCAGCCGGATGGGTTGTGGAAAGCGGTCTCGATGACGGGTGAACGTTTCCGTCCCGACCAGGGCGAATCGATCTATCGCCGCAGCATCTACACGTTTTGGAAACGTGCGATGCCGCCGCCGCAAATGACAATCCTCAACGCACCCAATCGCGACGCTTGCATCGCACGCCGCGAAAGAACCAACACGCCGACGCAGGCTTTGTTGCTGCTCAACGAAAGCGAATACCTTCGGGCCGCCCGGCAATTGGCTCAATTGGTTCTGGCGGAACCTGCTGAGAACCAAATCGTGTTCGCCTATGAAACTGTCACGTCCAAACTTCCGGATTCGAAAGAGGTCGACGTTTTGCAAACGTTGCTGAACGATCTGCGTGACGAATACACCAGTTCGCCCCAACTGGTCGACGATTTGTGCGAGGGAGTGTCCATCGACGCGCCTCAGGACAAGGTCGAACTCGCCGCTTGGACGGTGCTGTGTAACACGCTCTACAACCTCGATATCACCAAGACAAAAGATTGATCGGCATGCATAACCACATCAGCTCGACAAACGAAAATCGTCGTCGGTTCTTGGCCAATGCCGGAATGGGATTGGGGACTTCAGCGCTCGCATCGCTGGTCTTGGGACCAAAGCTCGCAAACGCCGCGGCCCCCAGCGCCGCGTCCGGTGCACCATCCGATATCCCGACGGGTTGCCACTTTGCTCCCAAAGCACAACGCGTGATCTTTTTGTTCATGGCGGGCGCCCCCAGCCAAATCGACTTGTTCGATTACAAACCGGAACTGGCCAAACAGTTCAATCAACCGTTGCCTCCGTCGGTCAGCCAAGGCCAACGCGTGACCGCCATGACACGTGGCAAAGAACAATTGATCGTTCCCAGTCGCTTTGGTTTTTCTCAGCAAGGCGAGAGCGGCATGTGGATGAGCGATCTGTTGCCGCACCTGTCGACCCAAGTTGACAAACTGTGTTTCATCGATTCGATGCACACTGAATCGATCAATCACGATCCGGGGAAAACCGCGTTCTGCACTGGAACGGAGCTGCCGGGCAAACCAAGCATGGGATCCTGGTTGAGCTACGGATTGGGAACGCTGAACAAGGATCTGCCGGACTACATCGTGATGCCATCGGCTTACTGGAGCGGCAAGGTCAACGTGCAAGCGTTGTACTCGCGCCTTTGGGGAAGCGGGTTTCTGCCGTCCAAGCACCAGGGCACCAGCTTTCAAACTTCGGGCGATCCGGTCCTGTTTCTTTCCAACCCCAGCGGCATCGATCCAGCGATTCGTCGGCGCATGCTCGATTCGCTTGGCGACCTCAACCGCAAGCACTTTGGTGAGATCGGCGACCCCGAAATCGAAACGACCATCGCTCAACAAGAGATGGCGTTTCGAATGCAAACGTCGGTCCCCGAACTGACGGACATCTCCGACGAGTCGCCCGAAACACTGGCGATGTACGGCGAAGAAGTGAACAACCCGGGTTCTTATGCCCGCAACTGTTTGCTGGCCCGCCGGATGGCGGAACGCGACGTTCGCTTCATTCAGTTATTCCATCGCGGGTGGGATCACCATTCGAAGTTGCCGGCGAACTTGCCCGGCCAGTGCCAAGATGTCGACCAACCAACGACAGCCTTGCTTAAAGATCTCGAGCAACGTGGGTTGCTCGAAGACACGCTGGTTGTTTTCGCTGGTGAATTCGGCCGAACGGTTTACGGCCAAGGCAAACTGAACATGGACACCTACGGTCGCGATCACCATCCCAGGTGCTTCACCGCGTTGTTAGCCGGTGGAGGCGTCAAAGGCGGGATACGACATGGTGCGACAGATGAGTTCAGCTACAACGTCGTTGCCGACCCGGTTCATGTTCGCGACCTGCACGCCACGATGCTTCATTTGCTGGGCGTCGACCACAAACGGCTCACGTTCCCGTTCCAAGGGCTGGAACAAAAATTGACCGGAGTGGAACCCGCTCGTGTGGTCAAAGAGATCGTTGCCTGAGGCGATTCGAAGGCTTCTCTGGGAAAGCCGACCTCTCCAAAACATCGTTTCGGGAGAGGTATGCCATGCGGATATCTGCCGAAATGCGGTATCAGAATGCTGCTCGGTCTCGTGGAAGGGTGATGGCATCCATTGATTTTGGGGAAAACTCTTCAATTCAGTCGAATTTTCGCAAATCGTGCGAACATTCTCAGGAATAGATCTCGGTGACAATTTTCTCGCTGCCATTTTGAGCGAGATTGGCATCACCGTTTTCTTATCGCACTCTTGAGAAACTTCAATGGAATCCTTGTCCCAACATCCACGCCATAGGACTCGCGTGGGGTTCACGCTGGTTGAGCTCCTCGTGGTCATCGCCATCATCGGGGTTTTGGTCGGCTTGCTGTTGCCCGCTGTCCAGGCCACACGCGAAGCCGCTCGCCGGATGAGCTGCAGCAACAACTTCAAGCAACTCGGCTTGGCCCTGCACAACTACCATTCCGCCTACAACAAGCTACCCATGCACGGTGGCGGAACTCATCCCACCGTTGCCACTCACCCTTGGGTCAACACAACGACCGGCAACAACATGCGATTGAGCATGCTGGTCGGCCTGATGCCATTTGTCGAGCAACAGGGACTTTGGGAGTTGATTGCCAATCCGAATGACTTTGACAAAGACGGCACGATTGATTTTCCCGCCATGGGGCCAACTCCGGAAAACATCGACTACGTTCCCTGGGCGACCGACATCCCAACACTGCGTTGCCCCAGCGATCCTGGCAAGGGGCTGCCTTCATTGGGGCGAACGAACTACGCCGCCAACCTAGGAGACTCGACTGACTACATGCGTGATGGATTCGTGTATGTGAGGAACAATTCTTCGGTCTTGCCTTATGCAGCCACCTCGGCCACTTCCCAACGAACCAATGCCGCTCATCGTGGCATGTTCATCGTTCACAAGTCGACTCAGTTTCGTGATGTGCTGGATGGATTGTCCAACACCGTTGCGATGGGCGAACTGACCACGGATCTGGGGGACAAGGACGCTCGAACCAGCTTGACTGCCGGTGGGACATACAGCACCAACAACAACCACTGGACCATCGTCGTGACGCCAAACTGGTGTGAGCAACACCTGGATCCCCAACGCCCTCAATTTTGGCGTCCGGAAGCTCCGGTTGTCGGAGCGACCTCGGGACGTGGGTATCGTTGGGCCAGCTTCAACCCCGTGTTCTCAATGGTGCATACGGTTCGGCCGCCAAACTCAGAGATTTGTTCCGCTGGTGCCGTCAACCGCAATAACCTGATGTCGGTTTCCAGTCGTCACCAAGGTGGTGCTCACATCCTAATGGGTGACGGTGCGGTCAAGTTTGTTACCGATTCGATCGAAGCCGGCAATCAAACGAACCGCATGGTCTACCAATGGGGAACCGCAGCGTTCAATAACGCTCCCGGGGCGGAAAGCCCTTATGGTTTGTGGGGAGCTTTGGGAACACGTGCGTCACGCGAAGTGATCGACGGCGAATTCTGATCCTCCTGATCGACACGCAAAAGAAAACGCCCCGCCAGCAATTGCTGATGGGGCGTTTTTCGTATCACGGCGAGATGATTGTCCGGCTCACTCTTTGGGTGGTTTCATTCCGTTCTTTTCCGAGCCAGCGTTCGCAGCTTCTTCGGCCGCGACCATTTCCTTGTACTCTTCGATGCTTTGTTCATCTGCGCTGTCTTTTACATTGACTGGCTGTGCCTCGCTGCACCCCAAGCAACTCATCATCAGTACCAGGCAACTGGCTTTCTTAACACTCAACTTCATCTTATTACTCTGCGGAAAAGCGAATTGTCAAACCAAAGGTTTCATGAAAAGGGGATGGTTGATCGCTTGAATCCTAACATCAGGATGCATCCCTGCGAACTCTTATTATTGAAACAACGAAAGCGAAACGTCACATTCTCGGGGCGGGGAATGAATTAGGGGCGATGCATGATCGACCACCTTGGAAATCGCAGGCAGAGATCAATTCGCGATGGGCGGCGTGCTTTCGAGCCATTCGTCGATGATGTTGGACAGGCGTTGGACTTTATTAGGGTCCTGTGCAGCGAGATCGTTTCGATCATCCGGGTCTTTCTGAAGGTCGTAAAGCTCTTTTCCGCTAGGGCGGATTATCAGCTTGTCCCATCCATCGATCACAACTCGGGCCTGCAAGCCATTGTCGATCTGATCCAGTTGGTCCAGGTCACTGTCGTGGTCGTAGACGTCCACGAAGATTCGGTTTCGCTGACGCAGTGCCTCGGGATCACGCAAATCCAATCCGGGCATTTCCTCGGGAGGTTCAATTCCGCAGGCTTTCAAAATGGTGGGAGCGACATCAATGTTGCTGGCAAGCGTGGATGAATCTCGCAGCGGCCTCACGGCCCCCGCGTGCGTAATGATGATCGGCGTTCGGATCCCCGCTTCCACGGGCTCACGCTTGGAACGAATGCTCGCGTTCATCTTGTTGGGGTCTTGAACCCAACCGTTGTCGCAGGTGTAGACAAAAATCGTGTTCTCGTAGAGCCCCTTGTCTTTCAAATACTGAATGATTTGTCCGCAACCTTCGTCCAGCCACTCGACATTGGCCCAGTAACGAGCGGTAGGTTCATTGGGAGCGAGGTCTTTGTACTTGTTGAACAAACGGTCGGGGGCGTTGTGCGGTGCATGTGGCAGGAAGACTCCGTACCAGATGAAGAATGGCTTTTCGTCCTCGACAGCGGAATCGACGAAGTCGTACACCGGCTTCATCGTGGTTCGTCCAACTTGCAGACCGACATCTCCGTGGCGTCCGCCGCGCGAAACGTCACCATGGGTCATCGCATCGGTGAAGCCATGATCCAGTGGATTTTCTTCCCACCATTTTCCGGTTTGCAAAGTCGCGTAGCCGTTTTCCTTGAGCGACCGAATGAACGAGGGCTGCTGGTGCAACGGCGCGGTCATTTGCTTTCGCAGCGATGCGAACAGTTGCAAGTTCTTTCTGCGATTTTGACCGGTCGGCATCACGGGATCGTTCCCGCGAATTCCGGTCTGATGCGGGTACAAACCGGTTGCAAGACTTGCCAGGGAAGGCCGGCAAAGCGGCGCCGTGACATAACCTCGCTCATAAACTAGCCCCGACTTCGCCAATTGGTCGATGTTGGGTGTTTGGAGATGCGGATGCCCCATGAACCCATAGTCGGTCCACGATTGATCGTCACTCAACAGGAACACGACGTTGGGTTGTTTGGCCTGCGTTTGGTCCGTCGGGCAGACTCCAGCGATCAAAACAACACACGCGACAACGGCGGACCATCGGAAACTGTTCATGCTTTTCAGTTCAGTCATCTCAGGTGCAGTGAAATTCGATCGTAACTCGATCGGGGTGGGGAGGTTCTTAAGCAGGTCGGCAGGAATGGTCGGGTAGAACCTCACGTAGGCGAGTCT
>NZ_JBICHO010000302.1:0-5846 GCF_043100905.1 Rhodopirellula sp. JB055
CACGTAGCACGTAGGCCAGGTTCCACCTGGCAATGGTTGCACGCCGGTGAGCGATGCCCTTGCGATGGCGTACAAATCACGCCTCGCTTTCTTCCAAAGCATCGGTACGAACGCCATGCACAACATGGCCTACGGGGGAAATTGCAAATTTGCAATTCACACTTGGTAACAACATCACGCGACTCGGTGGGGGACCACCGAGCTACAGGTTCCTGGCTCCTTCTGCGATCTGGTCAGTGCACGTAGCACGTAGGCCAGGTTCCACCTGGCAATGGTTGCACGCCGGTGAGCGATGCTTTTGCGATGGCATCCAAATCACGCCTCGCTTTCTTCCAAAGCATCGGCATGAACGCCATGTGCAACATGGCCTACGGGGTAGAATTGCAAATTGCAATTCACACTTGGTAACAACATCACCCGACTCGGTGGGGGACCACCGAGCTACCGGTTCCTGGCTCCTTCGGCGATCTGGTCAGCTAGCGCGGCTCGCAACGGATCATCGTTTGGTCCGCAGAAGCCCCAATGTTCGCGGCGACGCCAACCTTCGGCGTGCTCATATCGCCCGCTCATCTCGCCCACCATTCGCGAGAGATCTCGCATCGCTTCGATGTAGCTGTCCATGCCCTGGCTCTCGTCCAACCATTGTTTCTGGCTGGCGTGACACGCGAGTGAGTCGGCCTTTTGATCGATAACAGCCCCGGTGTCGACATAAAAGTGCGGCGTCACAAGCTCACCTGTGGGCTGGCGACAACCAACGGGTTGGGCGTGATAGACGGTCACCGGATCCATGTACACCGGAGTTGGCGGAATGCTTTCGAGGTTTGGCATCCCGTGGGCAAACGCTGCGCTGACCGCCAAGCGGCATGCGTTTTCGTGATCTTCCATGTAATCGATCGGCGAATGCGTCAACACGATCGAGGCCTTGGACTGACGCACCACCGCTGCGACTTTCTGAACATTCTCGGTCGTGTAAGCCACTTCCATGTCCGCACAAATCGGCGGATAAAACGTCGCCCCGAGAACCTTGGCTGCCCGCTGGGCTTCTTCCAACCGGGTCGCAGCGCACTCCTTCGGCCCCAACGTGGTGCTGCCGCGGGAACCATCGGCCACGTTCATGTAGTGCAAGTCCCACCCGCGTTGACCAAGCAGCACCATCGTTCCAGCGAACAAAAACTCAATGTCATCAGGGTGCGCGGCAACAGCGAGAACGGACGGCATCAGGGACCTCTACTTGGATGAAACGAGACTCAATTTTTCCAAAGGCACATAATACCGAACATAACGTTCGCCGTTGCTGAACAGCTCTCCTTTGGGATCGTTCACCAGCACCGTTGCGCGGCGTGTGATCCGGTTGACGCGTCCGATCACTCGTCGCCTTCCATCGCGAAACGCGACTTGATCACCGACACGAATATTGAACTTTGTCGCCGCCCGTTCGCGCTGAGTGATCAAATCATGCTGGTAATCGGTGTGGCCAAAGAAACTGCGGGCGATGGATTGAAATCGCTTTTGATTGCAGTTGCCTGCGTTCCAAATCAGCATCTCAATCAGGTGCGTCATCTCATGTTCCGCGACACGCTGCATCGCTTCCAACCGATCACGACACTTGCGTCCCGTGACCGTGACGGGACGGTCCACGTCTTCGAACGTTTGAAACAACAATGTGGAAGAGAGAATCATTTCGAAACGCCGCGGCCCGTTTCGGTTGCCGCCGGGATAGTGCGTCACAAGCTTGCCCGCCGCGCTGGTCATCCGCGACGAAAACCCAAACTCCAGGCCCTCGGCTTTCGCGACCGGCAACACTCTGCCTTCGAAGAATGCTTCGTCGAGCAAGTGAATCAGACGCACCAAATCATCGCGCCCCACGCGTTTGAAATTGGGCTGGTCGATCGTTCGACTCAGCCCCAAGACCTCGGCGTGAATCTCGCGCTGAACGACTGGAATTCGCTTGGGGTCCGGCCGCCGTGACTGCAGAAATTCCGCGAGCGCGAACAAGGTGTCTCGATCGCGCGGCGGAACGACTCCGGGCGGCGCTGACGACGGCGAGGACGGCTTCGCCCCCGCGTCCGAAGACACCTTTGGCACCGGGATCTGCTTCGCTCGTTTCGCCGCCAATTTTGGGGCTTTGGGAGGCGAGACCTTGCCAGGTTCCAAGTCAGTGACAGGACGCCGCTTGGGTGCCGGCCGTCGGTGCGGGGAAGCAGACATGGGACCCTCTCTAAGCTTCCGCCTTGGTTACCGCATGAGCGTTTGCGGCTTCCTGGCGAGCGAGCAAGTTCTTTTGATACTTCCCCTGCACCACATCGACCACAATCAAAATCGCCAACACAAAGTAGAACGTGCTTTTGGCCATCGCATGCACCTCGTGACCGAACAGCGCGATATGAGCCAGGTGGCCGCCTTCGCTGACCAACATCACGCCGACGATGAACAACACAAACAGGCCCAGCACTTCGTACATGCGGTTCTTTTTCAAAAAATCGGCCACTCGATCGGCTAAGAAAATCATCATCGCACCGCTGATCACAATCGCCGTTGCCATGATCAGGAAACTCTTGGTGAGAGCCATCGCACTGAGAATCGAATCGAATGAGAAGACCAAGTTCATCATCACGATCAAACCAATCGTCTTGCCCACGCTGGCTTTGGCGGTGTCTTCCGAATGCCCCAGTTCGGGCTCGGCGAGCAAGTGATAGATCTCCTTGAGCGCGGTCCAAAGGATGAACGCACCACCAAACAAAACAATCAGGCTGTGCCCCGAAATCGCTGCGTCGATGTAGCCATTGTGGAATTCGACGAAGGGCTCTTCCAGCAACGCGATCAGCCGAACGACCACGAACAACAGCACGATCCGCAAGACAACGGCCAACCCGATGCCGACCTTCCGGACCTTGGACTGCTGGTCCTCGGCAACCCGTTTGCTCTCGATGGAGATGTATAGCAAGTTGTCGAAACCCAACACCGCCTGCAGCAGCACCAGCATCCCGAGCGTGAACAAACCGGAGATCGAAAAGAGCTCAGCCATGGCGACGAGATTCCACAAATTTTCAGGGAGAAGAGTCAGAAGACAACAGATCAAGAACGGCTTGCATGTCGGGAGGAATGGGCGCGGTCAGCGTCATTTCCTTTCCCGTTTGCGGGTTGGTGAACGTCAACGATTTCGCATGCAACGCCTGACGACTCAGCACAATTTGTTCGTCGTCGGCAGTCGGCTGCACACCAGGCGTGGCAACTTCCATGCCCGCCATTCGGCGAATTTGAGAACGGTTCAGTTCCGAATGCCCACCGTACAACCGATCGCAAAGAATCGGGCAACCGATGTGCGCCAGGTGAACTCGAATTTGGTGTGTCCGTCCGGTCTTGGGCCGCACATCGACTCGAGTCACTCGCCCGTGCCGCTCGACGACTTCATAAAACGTTGACGCGGACTTGCTGGTCGAATGGCCTTCACGAATCGCTTGCTTGTCACGCTGGTACGGATGGCGTCCGATCGAAGCGTGAATCCAATCACGGTCTCGATCGAGTCGACCAGAAGTGATCGCGGTGTATTCCTTTTGCACCAGACGATCGTGCCACTGCGCCGCCAGATTCAGGTGCACGGCGTTGTTCTTGGCAACGACAATCACACCGCTGGTATCGCGATCAAGGCGATGCACGATGCCCGGACGGGTTGGTCCGCCGACATCGGACAGCGACTGAAACCGAAACGCGAGCGCGCTGGTCAAAGTGCCCGACCAGTGACCACGCGCAGGGTGCACGACCATCCCAGCGGGTTTGTTGATAACGACCAAACCGTCGTCCTCGTAGAGAATATCCAGAGGGATGTTCTCGGGCACCGTGTCGTCAGACGCGGGCGGTGGCACACGGAACCGGATCGTCTGCCCAGCCTTGATTTTATAGCTCGGACGAATGATCCGCCCATCGACTTCCGCACCGTCGTTCTGAACCGCGTCCCGAATTTGCGATCGGCTGTATCCGTCGCAGGACTGGGTCAAGAACAAATCGATTCGAAACCCATGAGCGGATTCAGGAACGACGAATTCGCGCATCACTCGTCGGAAGCGGCGGGTTCATCGGCAGCGGGTGCTTCTTCGACCGCCGGAGCCTTCTCGGCGGCTTCTTCCGCTGCAGCTTCCTCAACCGAAGCCTCTTCGGCGGGCTTGTCCTCGGTCACCGTTTCTTCTGCGGCAGCCTCTTCCTTCGCGGTTTCCTCGGTGGCAGCTTCTTCTTTCATCTCTTCGCCTGGCTCAGCAGATTCTTCCGAGGCGGCTTCCGCTTCCGTCGCTTCCTCAGCAACCGACTCTTCCGAGGCGGGTTCTTCGGTCATCGCGGGTTCTTCGCTTGCCGACTCCGAATCGCCTGCTTTCGATTCCTCGTCTTCAGTTTCCTCGGTCTCAGCTTCCGCAGTCTCTGGCATGTCTTCCAAAGGCAAGTCCAATGGTGGCAGATCCAAATCGGGAAGATCTGGAAGTTCGCCAGCCCCTGGCAGCGATGGTGGCAAGCTTGGCTCGGCCGGCGAGAAGTCTTGCTCTTGGAACCAGGCCAAAAACTCCTGGGATTGAGGCGACGACAATGCGGCAACTCGCGATTGGGCTTCCTCGATCATCGCGGCGGATTCGCCCACCGCCATCGCGGCCTCGTATTCTTCCACGGCTTCTTCGATGTTGCCTCGAGCTTCCGCGATTTGAGCAAGACCGTAATGAGCACGTGATTGGATCATGGCATCGTTGCTGAGCTCCATCGCTTGCTTGTAAGCATCGACTGCGTCGTCGAGCAATGTTTCGGCTTCATCCCGACTGGTGTACAACGATGAGAATCCCAGCCCCATCTGCTGACCGCCTTGGTAGAGACGTGCCCAGGCCGCTGCGGAAGTGTCCGGGTATTGAGCGGCAATGGTTGCTAGACTCTCCGTGTCACCGGTGATCGACGCGTCGATCAATTGCAACGTGGCGTCGCTACGGTTGTCCGATTGTGTGCTGGAATAGACTCCATATCCCAAGATAGCAACGAAGAACGCTGCGACACCCAAGGCAATTGGCTTGGAGTAAGGCTCAATCGAGTGATTCAACTTGTCGAGGACTCCGGCAAGTTCATTCTCGTTCAGCTGGTGACGTCGCTCGCTGTTCATACGTTCGCAGGGGTGAAGGGATTCGAATCCGTGAGCCCGAAGTATAGAAATCGCCGGAACTTAACGTCAAGACAAGCAAGGCCGGCACACCCCCATGATTGATCGCAAAAAAACATGAGTGCTACACAGAAAAAACGGGTTCTGATCGCGGAAGATGATCCCGTTCTACGGCATTTGCTGCAATTCACATTGGACCGCGCTGGAATGGATGTCACCGCAGTCGCGGATGGGCAACTGGCGTGGGAAGCCATTGAATCCAGTGAAAAATTCGATGCGATGGTCACCGACCACGAAATGCCTGCCCTGAGTGGAGTCGAGCTGATCGGACGTGTGGTCGAGAAAGCACCGATCTCGGTGATTGTCCTCTGCACCGCCAAAGGATTCGAAATCGACCCCGACCGGATTGTTGACCGTCCTGGGTTGGTGTCGCTGGTCAGCAAACCCTTCAGCCCCAAGCAATTGGTCAGCATCATCGAGGAACGACTCGAAAAGAACGCCTCGGATGGAACTTAGCACCTCCTCTTCCAACGTAGGCCAGGTTCCACCTGGCGACCTCGCCGATGCTTTGGAACAAAGCGAGGCGTCCAATCCCCCGTCTCGCAAGCCCAACCTCCGCTGGCCAAGAACCAGCGCCAGGTGGAACCTGGCCTACGAATGACGAACGCCGCTGACGACTCAATGTGAGCAATGGCCTGGCATCCATGTCGGAACAAAGAGA